>NZ_JBYTEP010000004.1:40756-144693 GCF_058792015.1 Cellulomonas sp. EB106-03-03-XG116 | reverse complement strand
TCCCCCCCCCCCCCCCCCCCCCCCCGCCCGGGGCCGCGGGGGCGGCGGGGGCCGGGGCGCTCGCGGTGCCGGCGGGCGCGGCGTCGACCACGCCGTTCCCCCCGGTGCTGCCCGCGTCGCCTCCGGCCGCCACCGCGCCCGACGTCGTCGTCGCGGGCGCCGAGGGCTTGTAGCCCTCGAAGAAGTCCCACCACGCCGGGTCGACCGCCGTCTTGTCCTGGAGGTACTGCTCGTACAGCTCGTCCACCAGCCACGTGTTCGCGCCGAAGTCGGCACGGTTCACGTCTGGCTCCGCATGCTGGGACACGCGAGGATCGCCCACTTCCTCCGCGGTCACGGACCGCGTCATCGCCGGATCAGTTCGTGGCCCACCCTACGTCCTGACCGGCCGTCATCTCCCCTCGGGGAGCGCGGCGCGCGGACGGTTCACACGCTTGTCACACGGCGGGTCCGGCGGGGGTGTCAGGCTCCCCATCTGCGGGTCTGCGCCGGGTCGAGGACGTGTCAACTCGGTCATGCGCCGGCCGGGACGACCTCGTCGGCGCGCGCCGGGGCGGTGGCGGCGAACCGCGCCGCGAGCACGGCGCCCACCGCCAGCACCAGCATCGTCACCGCCATCGGCACCGCGGTCCGCTCGCCCGCCAGGCCGACCAGCGGGGAGACAGCGGCGCCCACGCCGAACTGCAGCGCGCCCATCACGGCGGACCCGGTGCCCGCGGCGTGCGCGACCTCGTCGGTGGCCAGCGTCGTGGCGTTGCCGAACACCAGCCCGAGCGAGCTGATCGTGAGGAACAGCAGGACCAGCGTCGGCCACCGGGGGAGGCCGAGCAGCGCCACGTCGAGCAGCAGCAGGACGCTCAGCACCGCCACGGCCGTGACGCCGACCGCCAGCAGCCGCTGCGGGGCGACCCGGTCCACGAGCCGCGTCCCGAGCCCGGCGACGAGGCCGAGACCGAGCGCGTTCGCCGCGAACGCCACGGAGTACGCGCCCACGGACAGGCCGAGGACGTTCTGCAGCACGAACGGCGACGCGGAGATGTAGGCGAACATCGCGGCGAACCCGAGCACCAGCGCGCCGGTCCAGCCGAGGTACCGCCGGTTGCCCAGCACCGTGCGGGCGTCGCGGAGCGTGGTGGCGAGGCCGCCGGCGGCGCGGGCCTCGCGCGGCCGGGTCTCGGGGACGACCGCCAGGACGCCCACGAGCATGAGCGCGCTGACGCCGGCGAGGATGCCGAACACCCCGCGCCAGCCGACGGCGGTCACCAGCGTGCCGCCGAGCAGCGGCGCGAGCACCGGGGCGACGCCCTGGATCAGCATCATGACGCCGAACAGCTTGGCGGCGGCGGTGCCCCGGGCGCGGTCGGCGACCACGGCGCGGCTGAGCACCACGCCCGCGGCGCCGGCGAAGCCCTGGACGAACCGCGCGGCGATCAGGAACCCGATCGACGGCGCGAGCGCGCAGGCCAGGCCGGCGGCGGCGCACAGGGCGCTGCCGGCGACCAGCAGGCCGCGGCGGCCGCGCTGGTCGGACAGCGGGCCGATGACCAGCTGCCCGAGGGCCAGGCCGACCATGAACGTGGTCAGCGAGAGCTGGACGGCGGTCGCGCTGGTGCCGAGGTCCACCGCGAGCTGCGGGAAGGCCGGCAGGTACATGTCGGTGGCCAGCGGCGCGATCGCGGTGAGCAGCGCGAGCACGAGCGTCGTCGCGAGGGGGAGGGCGCGGCGCGGCGGGGTCGCGCCGACGGCCGGCGCGGCGTCGGCCGGTGCGGTCTCGTCGGTCGAGGTGGCGGCAGGCACGGCGGTACCCAGGGCAGCGGTCATGAGGGGGGTGCTCCAGCGCGGGGGAGGGCGGCACGGCGCCGCGGACCGGAGCATCATATCTATGAACTCATATATGTCTGTCCATAGGCACGCTGCTAGCCTCCGGGCGTGACCCCGACCAGCCCCGCCGGCGACGACGGGACCGACGACCTGCGGGTGCTCGCCGTCGCGCTGCACGACCTGTCCCGCGCGGTGCGCCGGGCGGAGGGCGGGCAGGAGGGCGGCCTGCCCCCGCTGCCGCCGACCGAGTTCGAGGTGATGCGCTACGTCGACGCGCACCCCGGCACCAGCGTCGGCGGGGTGGCGGCGGGGCTCGACCTGCGGCAGAGCAACGTGAGCGCGGCGGTGCGCGGCCTCGTCGGTCGCGGTCTGGTCGAGCGCGCCGCGGACGCCGACGACCGCCGGGTGACCCGGCTGCACCCGACCTCCCACGCCCGGGCACGGCGCGAGCCGGTCGAGGCCGGGTGGGCCCGCGCGCTCGGAGCGGCGCTCGCGGGCATGGCGGCCGAGGACGCGGACGCCGTGCGGCGGGCCGCCGCCCCGCTCGCCCGCCTCGCCGCGCGGACGCGGGCGGCGGGCGAGCGGGACGGCGACGGCCTCAGTCGCCCTTGACGTTCACGACCTGGCGCAGCACGTGCCGCACCTCGACGAGGTCGGCGGCGTCCGCCATCACCCGGTCGATGTCCTTGTACGCCGCGGGGATCTCGTCGAGGAACGCGTCGGTGTCCCGGTACTCGATCCCCACCATCGCCTCCCGGAGCTGGTCCCGGGTGAACAGCCGCCGGGCGGCGGACCGGGAGTGGGCCCGGCCGGCGCCGTGCGGGCTCGACGTGAGCGACAGCGGGTCGCCCTTGCCGGCCACCACGTAGGACGCGGTGCCCATCGACCCGGGGATCAGGCCGGGCTCCCCGCGCCGCGCCCGGATCGCGCCCTTGCGGGACACCCACACCGTCTTCCCGAAGTGCTGCTCCTGCTCGGTGAAGTTGTGGTGGCAGTTCACCCGCTCGGCCTCGACGACCGGCGCGCCCATGTGGGCCCCGACCGCCGCCACGACGCGGTCCATCATCTCCTCGCGGTTGGCGGCGGCGAAGTCCTGCGCCCACCGCAGCTCGCGGACGTAGGCCCAGAACTCGTCGGTGCCCTCGACCAGGTAGGCGAGGTCGGGGTCGGGCAGCGGGATCCACCACCGCCGGCACAGCTCGGCCGCGACGGCGATGTGGTGCTGCGCGATCTTGTTGCCGACGCCCCGGGAGCCGGAGTGCAGGAACAGCCAGACGGTGCCGGTCTCGTCCACCGAGACCTCGATGAAGTGGTTGCCGGAGCCGAGCGACCCGAGCTGCAGCCGCCAGCTCCCGGCGTACCGGCCGGGGTCGAACCCGGCCTGAGCGGCGGCGGCCTCGAGGTCCGCCACCCGCGCCGCGGCGGTGTCGGTGAGCGCGGTGTTGTACCCGCCCGCCGACACCGGGACGGCGGCCTCGATCGCCTCGCGCAGCGGGGTGAGGGGACCGGCGGCGCGCAGCTCGTCCTCGGACCAGCGGGTGCGCACGGCGATCATGCCGCAGCCGATGTCCACCCCGACGGCGGCCGGGATGATCGCGCGGAGCGTCGGGATCACCGACCCCACCGTCGCGCCCTTGCCCAGGTGGGCGTCGGGCATCAGGGCCAGGTGCGGGTACACGAACGGCATCGTGGCGGTGCGGACGGCCTGCTCGCGGGTCTTCGGCTCGAGGATCGACGCCCAGCTGACCAGGTGCTTCGAGAGGTGCTCGCGGCTCATGCGGGGATCATGGTCGCTCCGGCCGCCGGCGGTCGCGCTGATTTCGCGCGCCCGCCGGCGGCCGTCACCTGGTCAGGTGATGTCGCGCTTCAGCGTCGTGAGCCGCCCCAGGACCGCGAGCAGCACCGCGTAGCCGACGAGCACCGCCGCGCCCGCGGCCGGCCCGAGCAGCGAGCCCGCGCCGGTGGCCGAGTAGAACGACCCGCCGCTGATCGCCTCGCCGGCCGCGCCGGGCAGGAACTTCCCGATCGGGGCGGTCGCGTCGTTCAGGCCGAGCACCAGCCGGGCGATCGGCTCGACGAACTGCGTGAAGGCGAGCACCACGACGATCGCGACCACCTGGTTCGGCATCGCGAACCCGAGGCCGACGCCGACGACGCACCACACGGTCAGCGCCAGCGCGGTGCGGGCGATGATGCCCCAGACCTCGCCCTCGCCGAGCAGGTTGGGCGCGTCGGTGAACGCGAACGCCAGCGCGCCCGCGCCGACGGTGGCGAGCGTGCCGAGCACGCCGTAGAGCACGCCCACCGGGATGCTCGCGACGAGCTTCGCGACGACGAACCGGTTGCGGTCCGGCTGCGCGAGGAGCGTCGGGGTGAGCGTGCGGTGCCGGAACTCGGCGGTGACGGACAGCAGGCCGACCAGCAGCGGCAGCGCGTACCCGAACGAGGCGGGCAGCGTGTAGACCGCGGTGACGACGGCCATCGGGTCGGCCACGACCGGCGCGCCGTCGGTGCCGGACACCTCGGCGCCGTCGAAGGTGAACGCGAACGCCATCGCGGCGCCCATGAAGGCCATGTAGCCGATCATCACGATCAGCAGCACCCACCACGTCCGGGTGGTGACGATCTTCCGGTACTCGGAGACCAGGGAGTCCTTCATCGCGCACCTCCGGCGGGGGCGTCGGTCGGGGCGGGGACGGGGGCGCCGGCTGGCGCCGTGTGCGCGCCGCGCGCCGGGGCGGGGGCGGTGAGCCGGAGGAACACGTCCTCCAGGCCGACGCCGTGGGTCGCGAGCTCGTGCAGCTCGACGCCGGCGGCGAACGCCGCGTGGCCGACGGCGGCGACGTCGGTGCCGACGAGCTCGGCGACGCCCGGCGACCCGGAGGCCCGCTGCCAGCCGGCGCGCGCGACCAGGGCGTCGAGCGCGGCGGCGTCGGGGGAGGCGACCCGGACCCGCGGCTCGGCCAGCCCGCTCAGCTCGGCGAGCGTCGAGGCGTGCACGAGCCGCCCGCCCGCGATGATGACCACGTCGTCGACGGTCTGCTGGACCTCGGACAGCACGTGCGAGGACACCAGCACCGTGCGGCCCTGGGCGGCGAGCGCCCGCAGCAGGTCGCGCAGCCAGCGGATGCCCTCCGGGTCCAGCCCGTTGGCCGGCTCGTCGAGCAGCAGCACCGGCGGGTCGCCGAGCAGCGTGGTCGCGAGCGCGAGCCGCTGGCGCATGCCGAGGGAGAACCCGCCGACCCGGCGCTTCGCGGCTGCGGAGAGGCCCACCAGGTCGAGCACCTCGTGCGCCCGGGCGTCCGGCACGCCGGCCTGCGGCGCGTACAGCCGCAGGTGGTCCAGCGCCGTGCGGCCCGGGTGGAAGTCGGCGGCCTCGAGGGCGGCGCCGACGGTGCGCATCGGGCGGTCGAGCGCGGTGTACCGCCGGCCCCCGATGGTGGCCGTGCCCGAGGTCGGCTGCACGAGACCGAGCAGCATCCGCAGGGTGGTGGTCTTGCCGGCGCCGTTGGGTCCGAGGAACCCCGTGACCCGCCCGGGGCGGACCGTGAAGCTCAGGTCGTCCACGGCCCGGACCTGGCCGAACGTCTTCGTGAGGTGGGAGACCTCGATGGCGTGCGTCGCGTCGGGTGGCATGTCTCGACCCTAGGGACCCACCCGCCCGCGGCGGATCAGCCGCGAGGCGGAACCCGGGGGTGGGCGCGCCTCCGCCGCCCGGGGGAGCCGGGGCGGCTCAGAACGCCGCGGTCGCCGGCCGGGAGGTCCGCCGCGACGGCAGCATGACCCGCATCGTGCAGCCCGTGTCACTGTCCGCGACCTCGACCGTCCCGCCGTGCAGCGTCACCGCCCAGCGGACGATCGACAGGCCGAGGCCGGTCCCGCCGGTGGAGATCTGCCCCGTGATGGCGGGGGAGTTGCCGCGGGCGAACCGCTCGAACACCCGCTCGCGCTGGTCGGCCGCGATGCCGGGGCCCTGGTCGACCACGTCGAGCCGGACCCAGCCGCCGGCCCGGTGCGCCTCCAGCCGGACGGGGGCGCCGCGCGGGGAGTGCCGGACGGCGTTCTGGACGAGGTTGGCGACCACCTGGTGCAGCCGCTCGCGGTCCGCCGGGAGGGTGAGCTCCGGCGGGTCGACGACCACCGGGAAGGTCAGGTCCTTCGACGCGCCGACGAGGCGGCCCTCCTGCGCGGCCTCCTCGAGGAACTGCTGCACGGGCACGTCGGTCACCTGCAGGTCGACGGCGCCGGCCTCCAGCCGGGACAGGTCGAGCAGGGTGGCGACCAGCCGGCTGAGCCGCTGGGTCTGCGCCAGCGCCGCGCGCATGGTCTCGGGGTCCGGGTCCTCGACGCCGTCGACGATGTTCTCCAGCTGCGCCTGCAGGGCGGTCACCGGCGTGCGCAGCTCGTGCGACACGTTGGCGACCATCTCCCGGCGGAGCTGGTCCGCCTGCTCCAGGTCGTCGGCCATCCGGTTGAACGCGGAGGCGAGCTCGCCGACCTCGTCCCGGCTGGTGGCGCGGACCCGGCGGCTGTAGTCGCCGGCGGCCATCGCCCGCGCCGCCGAGGTCATCTCGCGCAGCGGCGACGTCATGCCGCGCGCGAGCACCTGGGTCATCACGAGCGCCAGGACGATGACGATCGGGAACGTCCGGGACGGGCCGAGCGCGTTGTTCAGCCCGATCCAGGTGAGCAGGGCCGCCACGAACACCGCGGCCGCGACCAGGACGCCGAGCTTGATCTTGATGGACCGCAGCCGGTCGAGCGGGCGCACGTCCGGCAGCCGCGGCCGCTGGTGCCGGGGAGGGGTCGGCACCGTCACGCCGGGCCGCCTCCCGGGGCCGCGCCCGCCGCGCCGGCCGGCTCCAGGGCGTAGCCGACGCCGTGCACGGTGCGGATCAGGTCGGCGCCGAGCTTCCTGCGCAGGGCCTTCACATGCGAGTCGACCGTGCGGGTCCCGGAGGCGTCCACCCAGTCCCAGACCTCGGCCAGCAGGCGCTCGCGGGTGAGCACGGTGCGCGGGCTGGCGGCGAGCGCGAGCAGCAGGTCGAACTCCGTCGGCGTCAGGTGCACCTCCTCGCCCGCGCGGTGCACGCGGCGCTGCGCGCGGTCGATGACCACGTCGCCCACGGCGACGGGCGGCTCGGCGGACCCGGTGCCCGCGGCGGCCAGCTCGGCGGCGAGGGCGGCGCGCTGCTGGCGGCGCAGCAGCGCCTTGACCCGCGCCACGAGCTCGCGCATCGAGAACGGCTTGGTCATGTAGTCGTCGGCGCCGACGCCGAGGCCGATGAGCATGTCGGTCTCGTCGTCGCGCGCCGTCAGCATGAGGACGGGCACCGGGCGGTCCGCCTGGATGCGGCGGCACACCTCGAGGCCGTCGATGCCGGGGAGCATCACGTCGAGCACCACGACGTCGGGCGCCAGGCGCGCGGCGGCGTCGACCGCCTGCAGGCCGTCGCCCACCGTCTCCACCTGCCAGCCCTCGGCGGACAACCGGCGCGCGACCGCGGTCGCGATGGCCGGCTCGTCCTCGACCACGAGGACCGAGGTGGCTGCGGCGCCCGGGGCGCCGGCGGGGGTTCCGGCACCGGCGCCGGGGCGGGATGCGAAGGTCATCCCGCCAGCGTAGAGCGCGGGTGTGGAGGTTTCGTATGATTGCGCCACCATGAGCAGCTCAAGTCGCTGCCGGCGTCCTGCCCGGGCCGACGCGCCCGGGGGAGACCATGCCGGCCCTTCCTGCCTCCTGACCCACCCCGCGCGCGTCCCGGCCCCGCCGCGCCCGCGCGCCGCCGGTGGTGACCCGTGCTGACCGACTGGTTGCTCGTCGCCCTCGGCGTCGTGCTCACGGCCGGCACCGCGGTGTTCGTCGCGAGCGAGTTCTCCCTGGTCACCCTCGACCCGGGCGTGGTCGAGGGCCAGACCCGGCCCGACGACCGGCGCGGGCAGAGCGTGCTCAAGGCGCTGCGCCGGCTGTCGACCGAGCTGTCCGGCGCCCAGGTCGGCATCACGGTCACCACGGTGCTGCTCGGCTACACCACGCAGCCCGCGGTCAACGCGCTGCTGGCGGAGCCGCTGCGCGGGTCGGCCCTCGGCCCCGCGATCGGCGGCGCGGTCGCGCTCGTCGTCACGCTGGTGCTGGTGAACGGGTTCTCCATGCTGTTCGGCGAGCTGGTGCCGAAGAACTTCGCCATCAGCCGCCCGCTGGGCACCGCCCGGTGGGTGGCGCCGCTGCAGGCCGGGTTCACCTCCGCGCTCCGCCCGCTCATCACGCTGTTCAACTCCAGCGCCAACGCGCTACTGCGGCGCCTGGGCGTCGAGCCGCGCGAGGAGCTGTCCGGCGGCCGCTCGCCGCAGGAGCTCGCGGCGCTGGTGAAGCGGTCCGCCCAGCAGGGCACCCTCGACGAGTCGACGGCCACGCTGCTGACCAACTCGATCGAGTTCACCGACCTCACCGCGGTCGACGTGATGACCGACCGGCAGCGCGTCGTGACGCTCCGCCGCGCGGACACCGCCGCCGACGTCGTCCGGCTGTCCCGCGAGACCGGGCACTCCCGGTTCCCGGTGATCGGCGACGACTCGGACGACATCGTGGGCCTCGTGCACCTGCGCCGGGCCATCGGCGTGCCGTACGAGCGGCGCGACGAGGTGCCCGCCGCCGCGCTGATGATCGACGCGCCGCGGGTCCCCGAGACCGTGCACCTGGGCCCGCTGCTGGTCGAGCTCCGCGAGCACGGGATGCAGATGGCGGTCGTCGTCGACGAGTACGGCGGCACCTCGGGCGTCGTCACGCTGGAGGACGTGGTGGAGGAGCTGGTGGGCGACGTCGCGGACGAGCACGACCGCCGGCGCACGGCGGCCTCGCGGCGGGCGGACGGCGCCTGGGTGGTGTCGGGCCTGCTGCGGCCGGACGAGCTCACCGAGACCACCGGGCTCGTCGTCCCGGAGGACGGGCCGTACGAGACGCTCGGCGGGCTGGTGATGGCCGCGCTCGGGCGGGTGCCCGAGACCGGGGACGAGGTCCGGGCGGGCGACGTGCTGCTCCGGGTCGAGACCATGGCGCGCCGCCGCGTGGAGCGCGTGGTGGTGCAGCCGGCCCGCGCGGCCGCCGACGCCGAGGGGGCGGGCCGGTGAGCCCCGGGGTGGCCCTGGCGCTCGCGGTGGCGCTGCTCGCGGGCAACGCGTTCTTCGTCGCGGCCGAGTTCGCGATCATCTCCGCGCGCCGCTCGGCGATCGAGCCGCTGGCCGCGGCCGGCGACCGGCGCGCGACCACCGTGCTCTGGGCGATGGAGCACGTCTCGCTCATGCTCGCGTGCGCCCAGCTCGGCGTCACGGTCTGCTCGACCAGCCTCGGCCTGGTCGCGGAGCCGGCGATCGCGCACCTCATCGAGGATCCGCTGCACGCGATCGGCGTCAGCACGAGCCTGGCGCACCCGATCGCGTTCGTCGTCGCCCTGCTCGTGGTCGTGTACCTGCACGTCGTGCTCGGCGAGATGGTGCCGAAGAACCTCGCGGTGTCCGGCCCGGACCGCGCGGTGCTCGTCTTCGGCCCGCCGCTGGTGTGGCTGGGCAGGGTCGTGCGCCCGGTCATCGCGGTGCTGAACTGGATCGCCAACCACGTGCTGCGGCTGTTCCGGGTGGACCCGCGCGACGAGGTCGCCTCGGCGTTCACCGCCCAGGAGGTGCAGTCGATCGTCGAGCAGTCCCAGGCGGAGGGGTTGCTGGACGACGAGCAGGGCCTGCTGTCCGGGGCGCTGCAGTTCTCCGACCGCACCGCGGCGGACGTCATGGTCCCGGTCGCCGACCTGGTCACCGTCCCCGTCGACGTCACCCCGGACGAGGTCGAGCGGCTGGTCGCCCGGACGGGCTACAGCCGGTTCCCGGTGCTCGGCCGCGGCGAGGTGCCCACGGGCTACCTGCACGTCAAGGACGTGCTCTACGCGGACGACGGCTCGCGCCGGCTCCCCGTGCCCGCGTGGCGCGTCCGGGCGCTCGCGGTGGTGGCGCCGGGGGACGAGGTCGAGGAGGCGCTCGCCGCGATGCAGCGCTCCGGCGTGCACCTCGCGCGGGTGGAGGACGGCGGCCGGGCGGTCGGCGTCGTGTTCCTGGAGGACATCCTCGAGGAGCTCGTCGGCGAGGTCCGGGACGCGATGCAGCGGGGGGCGTTCCGGCACCGCGCCGGGGCCTGAGCGCCCCGGACTGGGCCGAACGTGGGACCTTCGTCACACGACAGGGTGACCCCGGTGGGTGAACCCGCGCGACACGCCGATGATCCGTCAGCTACCCCCCGGTCGGGGGGTTGGAACGGGCACCCCGGTGCCGTTATGGTTTCGTGATCGATCACCCGGATCCCCCCTGGTGGTGGCGCCCCGGCGCCCCGCCCCTTCCCGGGTGTCGCCCCTCGTCCGTCGGCGGCTCCACGTCGCCTGCCCGTGAGCTCGGAGGTCCCGTGGCGTCGCACCGCGTGCAGCCCGCCGGCGCCCCGACCCGCCGCCAGCTCCGCGAGGCCGGCCGAGCGCGCCCCGCCGCCGCGCCCGTCGCGGCCGCCGACGCCGCCCCCGCGGCGGTCGCCACCGAGCACCGGCGGCGCACCAGCCCGCTCGCCCGCTGGGGCACCCGCGCCGGCGTGCTCGTCACGCTGGCCGCGGTGACCGTCGCGGTCCCGCTCTCCCAGGGCGCCGCGCGCAGCGAGGACGGCTTCACCGACGCCGAGGCCGACGCGACGCTGCCCAGCACGGTCGAGGCGCTCACCTCCTCGGCGACGTCCGTGCTCCCGCCCGCGTCGCTCGTGTCGGGGGACGCGACCGCGCTGCGCGCGCAGGTGGACGTCAGCCGCAGCCAGGAGCGCGAGATCCTGCCCGGCTGCGACGGCGAGGCCAACCCGGCCAGCGCGAACGGCCAGGTCCCGCAGTCCGACCTCTGCTACCTCTGGGACGGCAAGACCCAGCTGCGCGCCGACGCCGCCGAGGCGCTCGCCGAGCTCAACGCGATGTGGGTGACCCGCTGGGGCACCGACCTCTGCCTGTCCAGCGGTTACCGCACCCTCGCCGAGCAGCGGGCGGTCAAGGCCGCCAAGGGCTCGCTCGCCGCGCCCGCCGGCCGCAGCAACCACGGCTGGGGCCTCGCGGTCGACCTGTGCACCTCGCAGACCACGGGCGCGCAGTGGGAGTGGCTGAACGACAACGCGCCGGTCTTCGGGTGGGAGAACCCCGACTGGGCGCGCCCCGGCGGCTCCGGCCCGTACGAGCGCTGGCACTGGGAGTACACCAAGGGCGTCATGGCCGACGGCGAGTACTACGGCTGACGCCCCGCGCACGCACGCACGAGAACGGCCCCGCCTCCTCCGGGAGGCGGGGCCGTTCTCGTCCGTGGGCGGTCACGCCAGGGTCATGCCCCAGGTGACCTCGTGGGTGGCGCCCGGCTCGAGGCGCACCAGGCGCTCGCCGGTGCGGAACGCGTCCGCGATGCAGCTCATCGGCTCGGCGGCGACGCCGCGCCGGTCGATCTTCGGGATGCCGTTGCCGGTGCACACCTGCCAGGTGTCCATCGAGGAGTCCATCCACATCGCGGCGCCGTGGCCGTCGGGGGAGCCGAGCACGATCCAGGACAGGCCGTCGGCGTCCCGGGTGACGTCGACGAACGCGTCGTCCAGCGCCACGCCGGCGAGCGGCTGCGGGGTCCGGCGGTCCTCGGCGCCGGCCAGCGCGCGGGCGCCGGTCGGCAGCAGGCGGTCGTCGACCGTCACCTGCGACGCGGCGTCGACCCGGAGCGTGCAGTCGTCCACGGCGGCGTCGCCGGGGGAGAGCCACGGGTGGAAGCCGATGCCGTAGGGGGCGGCCGTCGCGTCCAGGTTGGTGGTCGCGACGTGCACCCGCAGCCCGGCGTCGGACAGCGAGTAGGTGACGTCGACGCGGAGCGACCACGGGTACCCCGGCGTCGGGACCAGGTCGTGCCGCAGCGTGACCGAGGTGTCGCCGTCGGGGCCGGACTCGGAGGCGACCTTCGCGTACCGGACCTGGGCGACGAGGCCGTGCAGGGCGGTCATCCGGTCGGGCTCGGTGACGGGGACCTGGTAGTCGGTGCCGTCCCAGGTGTACTGCCCGTCCCGCAGCCGGTTGGGCCACGGGGCGAGGACGGCGCCGGAGAAGGCGGGTGCGAGGTCGGACTCGTCGAACGGCAGCACGACGTCGCGGCCGCCGACGCTGTAGGAGCGGACGCTGGCCCCGACCTCGGCGATCACGGCGCGGTGGGCGCCGTGGGCGAGGGCGTGCTGCTGTCCGGAGGGTGCGGGCGTGTTCACGCTCACACCGTAGCGGCCGGGGGTCCCGGGCGCGGTCACGCTCTCACTCAGAGGGGCAGCGAGACCACCGCCTCCGCGACCGAGCGGATCGAGCCGGGGACGCCCGGGGCGGGCAGCACGAACCTGCCGAGGGCGAACCAGGCCAGACCGACGGGCACCGCCACCGCGAGCCGGTGCTCGAGGCGCCACAGCCGGAAGCTGGCGAGGCAGCCGGGGCCGACCAGCAGCAGGGCGGAACCGGCCCAGAACAGCGTGCCGAGAGTCGTGTTCGGAGGTGCACCCGCGATGCTGACGCCGCGCGCGCCACCCAGCGCCACCCAGCCCAGCACGGCGAAGAAGGGCACGCTGAGCCAGCCGACGCCCGTCAGCACCAGGAACAGGCCCCAGGCCTGCCACCACGACGGCGAGGGCTCGGGCCCCGCTGGAACGACTCCGCCGGGGACCGAGTCCGGTGGGCTCACCACAGCGGCACCGGTCCCGAGCCGCCACCTCCGGGCAGCATCGGCCCGAGCGCGACGGTGATCTCGTCCTCGGGGTGCCCGAACCCGAGGGCGCCCGAGTCGTCCGTCACCACGAGCGTCACGTCGTACACCCCCGGCGTGAACGTGTGGGTCACCACCTGCCCGGAGGCGGTGCTGCCGTCGCCGAACTCCCACCGGTACTCCACGATCCGCCCGTCGGGGTCCGTGGAGCCCGACGCGTCGAACGTGTACGTCCCCGCACCGCCCGCGCTGCCGGGGAGCAGCGGTGCCCCGGGCGTGGCGACGACCTCGGCGGTGGGCGGCTGGTTCGGCGCGACGTGGTCAACGAAGGAGGACACGACCCCCGCGCCCTCCTCGGGCACGTCGGCACCGAACATCTCCACGGTCCATACCCCGGGCTCGGGGTCGCGGATCGTCCAGTGCTCGAACGTCGGCCCCACCTCGTGCTCGGCGTCGCGCGGGGTGTCCCGGGAGTACCGGACGCCGGACGGGGAGATCAGGGACGTGACCACGTCGCGGCGCTCCGGCGCGATCACCACCTCGGAGAGCCCGGTGGCGGCCCGGGAGCCCGCGTCGGGCGCGAGGTACGGCGGGAAGAACGCGTCGAGGTCGATCACCGAGCCGCGCACCGTGTAGTGGGTGGTGACCGTCTGCCGGGACCTGACCACGACACTCGGGCGCATCGGGGAGCCGATCGTCGAGGCGACGCGGTTGGCCATGAGCGCGTGGCCGAGCTCGTTCGGGTGGAACGACCCCGAACCGTGCTCCAGCGAGAACGGGTTCATCCCGGGCTCGGCGTCGCACAGGTGGTGCCCGGCCAGGGCGGTGGTCATGGAGGCGCGCTCGAACCCCGCGCGGGTCGCGATCGAGGCGATCGCCTCGTTCGCCTGCCGGACCTTCTCGTTGAGCCACACCTGGTCGGAGGATCGGACGTTCGCACAGCCAGGAAGCCCGCCGACGCCGCTCGGCGCGAAGAACTGCGGGTAGTCCACGACGACGACCCGAGCGTTCGGCGCCCGGCGCCGGATGTCGGAGTAGAGGGCGGACAGCTCGTGCGCGAGAGAGCCGCTGCGCAGCTCGGCGAGCTGTGTGTCGACTGCTGGCCCCTGGTTGCGTGCGCAGCTGCGCCACCAGTTCATCACCGGGTTGACCGCGCCGCCCGTATTGATGAGGAGGCAGTCCCTCAACGCCCCGGCGAACCCCAGGTCGTTCCCCCCGATGCCCACCGTGACGAGCCGGGTGTCCGACCCGAGCGCGTCGAGCTGCGGACCCTGGTCGGCCTTCTGCGCGCGATACATGTCACGCATCACGGCGCCCGAGCAGGCGCGGAAGTCCAGCGACAGCCGGGTGGTGCCCCGCTGGAGCAGGAGGTGCGGGTACGCAGCGTAGGAGCGCCGGCAGCTGTTGCCGTCCCAGTCGGTCCCGGGTTCGTAGTTCCCGGCGCCCTCGCCGGACTGGAACGAGTCACCCAGCGCGACGTAGGTGTCGACGTGCACGACGTCCGGCGCGGACGCGGAGAGGAAGGTCACGTTGTCGATGGCGAACCCGGCCGGCTCGGCGGCGACCGCCTCGACACGGAACGAGGCCATGCGGGACTGCGTGATCGTCACCCGGACGATCCCGAGAGCGTCGAGCGGCACCGAGAGCAGCTCGGCGCCGTCCGCGTCCCGGGCGATCACCCGCACGCTCTTCCGTGTGTCGATGTACCCGACCGACAGCGCGAGGTGGTTCACCGTGCGCGGCGAACCGTCCGCACGGACGAACCGCCCCTCGATCGCCCCCTGGAACGTGGGCGTGCCGGACAGCACCGGGCTGGTGGGGTTCGAGCCGTCCTGGGCGATGAACGGTGCGTCGCCACCGAAGGCGATGCCGCGCTGCTGGTACTGCGTCGTGATCGCCGTGCCGACCGGGAACTCCGAGAAGGTGATCGTCTCCATCTCGTCTGCGGTGGTCGTGAGGCTGGCGCGCAACTCAGCGCCCACCTCGACCGAGGAGGTCTCGCCACCCGGCCCGTCCGAGGTGGACGCGGGCGGGTCGGCGGCCGTCGCCGGTGGACCGAGCGTCGTCAGCAGCAGGATCGTGGCGACCAGGGCGGCTGCCGGCCGCCAGCGGGGCATGGACATGCGCGCGCTCCCTCGTGCGTCGGAGGAACGAGCGGCTGGACACCGCGGGGGTGGTGTCTGGTCCTCGACCATCACCCTGGCGGAGTGGGGCCGTCGCCGGGCCGGGACCTACGTCCCCACTTCGAGCGCGCGAGCCCGCCGACCGACGTGGCGACGGCTGTGAGCACACCTCCGTGCGGCACCGGGTAGCCTGGACCGTCGTGGCAGCCACCGACTTCCCCGCCGAGATCCGCGACCTGCGCAGCACCCTGCAGTCGATCCAGGCGGTGTCCGACCCCACGGCCCTCCGGGCGAAGATCGCCGACCTCTCCGAGCAGGCGTCCGCCCCCGACCTGTGGGACGACCCCGAGTCCGCGCAGAAGGTGACGAGCGCGCTGAGCGCCGCGCAGTCCGAGCTGGACCGCGTCGACAAGCTGGGCGGCAGGATCGACGACCTCGAGACCCTCGTCGAGATGGCGACGGAGGACGGCGGCGACGCCGAGACCCTCGCCGAGGCGGAGGCGGAGCTCGTCGGCATCCGCCGGGACCTGGGCGAGCTCGAGGTCCGCACGCTGCTGAACGGCGAGTACGACCAGCGCGAGGCCGTCGTGACGATCCGCGCGGGCGCCGGCGGCGTGGACGCGGCGGACTTCGCCGAGATGCTCATGCGGATGTACCTGCGCTGGGCGGAGCGGCACAGCTACCCGACGACCGTGCTCGACACGTCGTACGCGGAGGAGGCCGGCCTGAAGTCGGCGACCTTCGAGGTGAAGGCGCCGTACGCGTTCGGCCACCTGTCGGTCGAGGCCGGCACGCACCGCCTGGTGCGCATCTCGCCGTTCGACAACCAGGGCCGCCGGCAGACGTCGTTCGCGGCGGTGGAGGTCATCCCGCTCATCGAGCAGAGCGACGACAACATCGAGATCCCGGAGTCGGAGATCAAGGTCGACGTGTTCCGGTCGTCCGGCCCGGGCGGGCAGTCGGTCAACACGACCGACTCCGCGGTCCGCATGACGCACCTCCCGACCGGCATCGTCGTGTCGATGCAGAACGAGAAGTCGCAGATCCAGAACCGCGCGGCGGCGCTGCGCGTGCTCCAGTCGCGCCTGCTCCTGGTCCGCAAGGCCGAGGAGGACGCGAAGAAGAAGGAGCTCGCGGGCGACATCAAGGCGTCGTGGGGCGACCAGATGCGCTCGTACGTGCTGCACCCGTACCAGATGGTCAAGGACCTGCGCACCGAGCACGAGGTCGGCAACACCTCCGCGGTGTTCGACGGCGACATCGACGGGTTCATCGAGGCGGGCATCCGCTGGCGCCGGCAGGCGTCCGTCGAGGCCTGACCGGCCCCGCGCGCACCGTCCGAGGGCGGCGCACCCCCACCGGGTGCGCCGCCCTCGGCGCGTCCGCACCCCGGGATGCCCGCGTCACATCCTGGTCACAGGTCGGGTCCAGGTTGGGCAGAACCCCTTGTCGCCGGGCCCGCGCGGTTCTATGTTGTGGCTCGCAACAATCTCTGCGCCACGGGCACAGGAGGTGTGCACCCGGGCGCGCCCGACGCGAGGGGGACCGATGCGACGAGGCATGTTCCTGGCGACGGCGGCCGTTGCGGCCACCGGACTGCTGCTGGCCGGTTGCGGCGGCAGCGACGACGACAGCGGCGGCGGTGGTGGCGAGACCACCTCGGCGTCGGCCGCGAAGGTGGGCGTGATCCTGCCTGACACCAAGTCCTCCGCGCGCTGGGAGACGGCGGACCGCAAGTACCTGGAGCAGGCGTTCAAGGACGCGGGTGTGGACTACGACATCCAGAACGCGCAGGGCGACAAGACCCAGTTCCAGACGATCGCCGACCAGATGATCACCAGCGGCGTCAACGTGCTGATGATCGTCAACCTCGACTCCGGCTCCGGCAAGGCCGTGCTCGACAAGGCGAAGGCCCAGGGCATCGCGACGATCGACTACGACCGGCTCACCCTCGGGGGCGGCGCCGACTTCTACGTGTCGTTCGACAACGTGGAGGTCGGGCGGCTGCAGGGGCAGGGGCTGGAGAAGTGCCTGACCGACTCCGGCAAGACGACGGCGAACATCGCGTTCCTCAACGGCTCGCCGACGGACAACAACGCCACGCTGTTCAACCAGGGCGCGGTCGAGGCCCTGAAGGAGAAGACCGACAGCGGCGACTACACCGTCGTCGCCGACCAGGCGGTGCCCGACTGGGACAACCAGCAGGCCGGCACGATCTTCGAGCAGATGTACACCGAGACCGGCGGGAAGATCGACGGCGTGCTCGCCGCCAACGACGGCCTGGGCAACGCCGCGATCGCCATCCTCAAGAAGAACGGCGTGAACGGCACCGTGCCCGTCACCGGGCAGGACGCCACCGACCAGGGCCTGCAGAACATCCTGGCCGGCGACCAGTGCATGACGGTCTACAAGGCCGTCAAGAAGGAGGCGGACGCCGCCGCCGCCCTGGCCGTGGCGCTGGCGACCGGCGGGGACACGTCGAGCCTGGCCACCGGCACGGTCACCGACACCGAGACGGACCAGGAGGTCGACTCGGTGCTGCTGAAGCCCGAGGCGATCTACTTCGACAACGTCAAGGACGTCATCGCCGACGGCTACACCACCAAGGAGAACGTGTGCACCGAGGCGCTCGCCGACGCGTGCGCCTCCGCGGGCATCTCCTGACCGCGACCCGGACGGCCGGCCCCCGCGCGGGGGCCGGGCGCCCGGGCGCCGCAGCACGCAGCACGCGGCACCAGCCCTGCACCCGGCACCAGTCCGGCACCCGGCACCAGTCCGGCACCCCAACCCCCGGCACCCCAGCGACGACGCGAGGTGGACGATGACCGACGTCCTGGCCGAGACCCCGGCCGATCCCGACCTGTCCCCGCCGCCGACCCTCGAGGTGCGCGGCGGCCACAAGAACTTCGGCGCCGTGCACGCCCTGCGGGGCGTCGACCTGGTGGCGCTCCCCGGCGAGGTCACCGCGCTGGTCGGCGACAACGGCGCCGGCAAGTCGACGCTCATCAAGTGCGTCGCCGGCATCTTCCCGTTCGACGCGGGGGAGGTCCGGTTCCAGGGCCGGCCCGCGCACGTCGCGGACCCCGCGGCGGCGAACGAGCTCGGCATCGAGGTCGTCTACCAGGACCTCGCGCTGTGCGACAACCTCGACATCGTCCACAACATGTTCCTCGGCCGGGAGCTGAAGAAGGGCATCCGGCTCGACGAGGACGCGATGGAGACCCGGGCGGCGGAGGTGCTGGCCTCGCTGTCGGTGCGGACGGTGCGGTCGATCCGGCAGCACGTCGCGAGCTTGTCCGGCGGGCAGCGGCAGACCGTCGCGATCGCCCGCGCGGTGCTGTGGAACTCGACGCTGGTCATCCTGGACGAGCCGACCGCGGCGCTGGGCGTCGCGCAGACCGAGCAGGTGCTGCAGCTCGTGCGGCGGCTCGCGGACGCGGGCCTCGCCGTCGTGCTGGTCAGCCACAACATGAACGACGTGTTCGCGGTCGCCGACGCGATCTGCGTCCTGTACCTCGGCCAGACGGCGGCGCAGGTGCGCACCGCGCAGACCAGCCGGGCCCAGGTCATCGAGCTCATCACCAGCGGGACGTCGGGCGACGGCGACCCGGCGCCCGCACCGCCGTCCGCCGCCGGCGGCCGGCCCGGACCCGACGGGAGCGTGCGGCCGTGACCACCCCCACCCTGACCCCGTCCTCGACGCCGTCCTCTCCGCTGACCGGCGCCGTCGACCAGCCGACGTTCGCCGAGGCCCTGAACGCCTACGTCCGCAAGGTCCGCGGGGGCGACATGGGCTCGCTGCCCGCGGTCCTCGCGCTCGCCGTCCTGGTCGCGGCGTTCACCGTCGCGAAGCCGGACACCTTCCCGTCCGCGCTCAACCTGGCCAACCTGTTCCAGCAGGGCGCGGTGGTCATGACGATCGGCATGGGCCTGGTGTTCGTGCTGCTGCTGGGCGCGATCGACCTGTCCGCCGGGTTCGCGTCGGGCGTCTGCGGCGCGGTGCTGGCCACCACGCTCACCGACATGCACTGGCCCTGGTACGCCTCGCTGGCCGCGGCGCTGGGCACCGGCGTGGTGATCGGCGTGCTCATCGGCCTGCTGGTCGCGCGGGTCGGCATCCCGTCGTTCGTCGCGACCCTGGCCGCGTTCCTGGCGTTCCAGGGCATCGTGCTGCTGATCATCGGCTCGGGCGGCAACGTGTCGATCACGGACCCCGTGATCCTGGCGATCCAGAACAAGAACGTGCCGCCGCCGGTCGGCTGGGCGATCGCCGTGCTGGCCGTCGCCGCGTACACCGTCCAGCAGCTCGGCACCTGGCGGCACCGGCGCGCCCGCGGGCTGGTCACGCCGCCGCTCGGCCTGGTCGTGACCAAGGTCGTCGTGGTGGCGGCCGTGGTGCTCGCGCTGGTGGCGGTGCTCAACCAGGAGCGGAGCCTGAACCCGGCCCGCACGTCGATCCAGGGCGTGCCGATCGTGGTGCCGATCCTGGCGGTGCTCGCGCTGCTGCTGGGCTTCCTGCTGACCCGCACGGCGTTCGGCCGGCACGTGTACGCCGTCGGCGGGAACGCCGAGGCCACCCGCCGGGCGGGCATCCCCGTGGCCGCGGTCCGGCAGCTCTGCTTCATCATCTGCTCCACCATGGCGGGCGTCGCGGGCGTGTTCGCGGCGTCCCGGGCCACGTCGGTCGACCCCAACGCCGGCGGCTCCAACGTCCTGCTGTACGCGGTGGGCGCGGCCGTCATCGGCGGCACCTCGCTGTTCGGCGGCAAGGGCCGGATCGTCGACGCCCTGATCGGCGGGGCGGTCATCGCCGTCATCGACAACGGGATGGGTCTGCTCGGGTACTCGGCGGGCGTCAAGTACGTTGTCACCGGCGGCGTGCTGGCGCTGGCCGCGGCGGTGGACGCCCTGTCCCGCCGCCGGGCGCGGGCCACCGGCCGCGTCTGAGGACGGCGACGACGAGGAGGGCGGCCCGTGCGGCTCGGTGCTGGCCCGCCGGTGCGGCGCGCGGACGCCTCGGGCCCGGACGAGGTGCGCCGCGCCAACCTGTCGGCGGTGCTCCGGCAGCTGCACGTGGGCGGCGCGGCCACCCGCTCGGACATCGTCGCGGCCACGGGGTTCAACCGCTCGACGGTCGGGGCGCTCACCTCGGAGCTGGCGCGCGTCGGCCTGGTGCGGGAGCGGCCCGGCGTGGTGCGGGGCAAGGGCCGGCCGTCGCTCGTCGTCGAGCCGGTGAGCACCAGCGCGCACGTGCTCGCGCTCGACGTCACGCAGTCCAGCGTCGGCGCCGCGGCGGTCGGGCTCGGCGGGTTCCTGCTCCAGGTGCGCCGGCGGCTGCACCGCACCGACCCGTCGGACGTCGCGGGCGTGGTGGCGCTGGTCGCCGGGCTCGCGGCCGAGATGCAGGCGCGCGCGGCCCCGGGCTCGGTCTGCCTCGGGATCGTGGTGTCGATCCCGGGCAGCGTGCGGCAGCCCGACGGCCTGGTCCGCCGCGCGCCGTCGCTGCGCTGGCTCGACGTGCCGTTCGCCGACCTGCTCCGGGCCGCGACCGGCGGGACGCTGCCGGTGACGGTCGGCAACGACGGCGACCTCGGCGTCGTGGCGGAGCACCTGCGCGGCGCGGGCCGCGGGTTCCGGGACGTGCTGTACGTCCGCGGCGAGGCGGGCGTCGGCGGCGGCGTGGTCGTGGACGGGGAGCTGCTCAAGGGCGTGGGGGGCTACGCGGGGGAGGTCGGGCACATCGTGGTGCGGCCCGGCGGCCGGCCGTGCGCGTGCGGCGCCCGCGGCTGCTGGGAGGCCGAGATCGGCGACGCGGCGATCATCCGCGCGGTCGGCCGGGACCCGCGCGAGTCCGACATCGAGGACGTGCTCGCGGACGTGGCGGTCGGCGACCGGCGGGCCGTCGCGGGCGTGCGGCGCACGGGGGAGTGGGTCGGGACCGGGCTCGCGACGCTGGTCAACCTGTTCAACCCGGCGGTCGTCGTGCTGGGCGGGACGCTCGGCGCCCTGTACCCGACGATGGAGCCCGCGCTGGAGGCGACGTACGCGCGGGCGCTCGGCCCGATCCGGGAGCAGGCCGCGCTGGTGCGCTCGGGGCTGGGCTCGGACGCGCAGCTCGTGGGCGCCGCGGAGGTCGCGTTCGCCGACGTGCTGGAGGACCCCGTCGGCACGGTCGAGGCGCTGCGCGCGGACGCGGCGCTGGTGCCGCACCCGCGCGGGGGCGAGCCGGCGGCGGACCCGGCCTGAGGCGGTCCCGCGCGCGGCGGACGCGCAGAACCGGACGATCTACGCGTTCCGGGCGGCGCGGCCGTTCTCACAGGGAACGACCGGCGTGTCACGGACGGGTCACGACGGGCCGCTGCCTACGCTCGACGCGGCCAGGTCCCGCAGCACCCTCCGCACGCCCCCAGTCCCCGACCGGCTGGCCGCAGAACCCCGTGATCAGATTCGAGAACGTCACCAAGGTCTACGCGCGCGGCGCGCGACCCGCGCTGGACCACATCAGCCTCGAGGTCGAGCGCGGCGAGTTCGTGTTCCTCGTCGGCGCGTCCGGCTCCGGGAAGTCGACCTTCCTGCGGCTCGCGCTGCGCGAGGAGCGGCCCTCGGCGGGCAAGGTCTTCGTCGCCGGCAAGGACCTCACCACCCTGTCGTCGTGGAAGGTCCCGCACCTGCGCCGCCAGATCGGCGCGGTGTTCCAGGACTTCCGGCTGCTGCACAACAAGACCGTGTTCGAGAACGTGGCGTTCGCGCTGCAGGTCATCGGCAAGCCGCGGCACCACATCCTCACCACCGTGCCGGACGTGCTCGAGATGGTCGGCCTGGCCGGCAAGGAGAAGCGCCGCCCGCACGAGCTGTCCGGCGGCGAGCAGCAGCGCGTGGCCATCGCGCGCGCGTTCGTGAACCGGCCGGCGATCCTGCTGGCCGACGAGCCCACCGGCAACCTCGACCCGACGACCTCCCTGGGGATCATGCGCCTGCTCGACCGGATCAACCGCACGGGCACCACGGTCGTGATGGCGACGCACGACGACGAGATCGTCGACCAGATGCGCAAGCGCGTCGTCGAGCTGTCCGGCGGCGAGATGGTGCGCGACCAGTCGCGCGGCGTCTACGGCTCGGACCGCTGAGGGGGGATCGACGTGCGACTGCAGTTCATCCTCTCGGAGATCGGCATCGGCCTGCGCCGGAACCTCTCCATGACCATCTCGGTCGTCCTGGTCACCTTCGTGTCGCTGACCTTCGTCGGCGCCGCCGCGCTGCTGCAGATGCAGATCGGCAAGATGCAGGACGACTTCTACGGCAAGGTCGAGGTCGCGGTGTACCTCTGCCCGGCCGGGACCTCGTCGGAGCCCACGTGCGCCGGCGGCGAGGTCACCGACGACCAGAAGCAGGCGATCCTCGACGCGCTCGACGCGCCGGACGTGGCCCCGTACATCGAGAGCGTCACCGCGGAGTCCAAGGAGCAGGCGTTCGAGACGTTCCAGCGCCAGTTCGAGGGCCAGTACTGGGCCCAGGTCATGACCGTCGACGACATGAACGAGTCGCTGCGGATCAAGCTCACCGACCCGGAGAAGTTCGAGGTCGTCGCCGACGTGCTGCAGGGGCGGCAGGGCGTCGAGACCGTCCAGGACCAGCGCGAGCTCTACAACACGCTGTTCCGGGTGCTGAACTCCGCGACCCTGCTGTCGCTCGGGCTCGCGGGGGTGATGCTGCTCGCGGCCGTCCTGCTGATCACGACGACGATCCGGCTGTCCGCCCTCAGCCGGCGGCGCGAGACCGGGATCATGCGCATGGTCGGCGCGTCGAACCTGTTCATCCAGCTGCCGTTCATGCTCGAGGGCGCGATCGCCGCCACGATCGGCGCGGCGCTGTCCGTCGCCGGGCTGTGGGCCGGCGTGCGGTACCTGGTGACGGACTGGCTGGGCGGCCAGGTCGCCTGGATCCCGTACGTCACCACCAACGAGGTGTGGCAGGTGGCGCCGTTCCTGGTGGCCGCCGCGATCCTGCTCGCCGCGATCTCGTCCCTGGTCACCCTGAGCCGCTACACGAAGGTCTGAGATGGCGAGCACGAGCACCCGCACCCCCCGCCGCGCCCGCGGAACCCGCGCCGTCGCCGCGTCGCTCGCCGGCGCGCTCACGGTGCTGCTCGGGCTGACCGCGGCCGGGTCCGCCGTCGGCGACGACCTCGACGACCGGCAGGCCGCGCTCCAGCGCCAGCAGCAGCAGAACGAGCAGCAGCGGGCCGACGCCGAGGCGGCGCTGGAGGGGCTCAGCGCGCAGTACCAGCAGACCGCGCAGGACCTGCTCGCGGTCCAGCAGCAGCTCGCCCCGGCGCAGGCGGCGCTCACCGCCGCGCAGGAGGCGCTGGCCGGCTACGAGCGCGAGGCGGAGCTCATCGCCGCGCGGCTGCAGGACGCCGAGGACCAGGAGACGTCGATCAGCTCGACGATCGCCACGGACACCCAGCGCTCCGACGAGATCCGCAGCCAGATGCGCCAGATGGCCCGCCAGGCGTACCAGGGTGGCCCCAGCCTGTCCGGCCTGAGCATCATGGTCGGCGCGCAGACGGTCGAGGAGTTCACCGAGCAGTACGGCCTGGCGGCCGCCGCGCAGCGCACCCAGAACCAGGTGCTCGACGAGCTCGCCGACATCGAGGCCGCCAACAAGAACAGCCAGGCGCGGCTCACCGCCGTGCGCGAGCGGATCACCGAGCTGAAGGCCGAGGCGGACGCCAAGGTCGCCGAGGCCGAGCAGGCGCGCCAGGAGGCGGCCGCCCGCAAGGCCGAGGTCGAGGACCTCATCGCCCAGCAGACCGCCAAGCAGGCCCAGCTCGCCTCGCAGAAGGCGGCCGCGGAGGCCGAGGTGGCGTCCATCGACGCCGAGAAGAAGTCGATCGAGTCCGAGCTGACGAAGGTCGCGAACGAGCAGCGCGCCCGCGCGGCGGCGGCCGCCGCGGCCGCGGGGCAGCCCGCGCCCCCGGCCGGCCCGGTCTCCGGGTCCCTGTTCGGGAACCCGACGTCGATCAACCCGATCCACGTCACCAGCGAGTACGGCATGCGGCTGCACCCGATCCTCGGGTACTACCGGCTGCACGCCGGCATCGACCTGCGCACCTACTGCGGCACCCCGATCTACGCGGCCCGCGAGGGGACCGTGCAGTGGGCACGCTGGCGCAACGGGTTCGGCAACCAGGTGATGGTCGACCACGGCCTGTACAACGGCAGCTCGCTGATGACGTCGTACAACCACATGACGAGCTTCGTGGTCGGCGGCGGCCAGCACGTGTCCCAGGGCCAGCTGCTCGGCTACTCGGGCAACACCGGGACGTCGGCCGCCTGCCACCTGCACTTCGAGGTGTACGTCAACGGCGCCACGGTGAACCCGCGGCCGCTGCTCGGCCTGTAGCGGAATCCGGGCGACGCGCGGGGCGGGGCCGGTTAGGCTGCTGCGTCGCCCCCCCGGTCCCGTCGGGGCACCCGCACGACCCCCGTGCACGACCGCAGGAGGAGAGTCATGGCCAAGCAGAGCGGTCGGTCGCTCGTCGCGTCCAACCGCAAGGCGCGCCACGACTACCTCATCGAGGACGTGTTCGAGGCCGGCGTCGTGCTGAGCGGCACCGAGGTCAAGGCGCTGCGCGCCGGCCGCGCGTCGCTGGTCGACGGCTGGTGCTCGGTCGACGGCGGCGAGGCCTGGCTCGAGGGCGTGCACATCCCCGAGTACTCGCAGGGGACCTGGACCAACCACGCGCCGCGGCGCAAGCGCAAGCTGCTGCTGCACCGCGAGGAGATCGACCGGCTCGAGGCGAAGACCCGCGAGAAGGGCCAGACGATCATCCCGCTGTCCCTGTACTTCCTGGACGGCCGCGCGAAGGTCGAGATCGCCCTGGCGCGAGGCAAGCGCGAGTACGACAAGCGCCAGGCCCTGCGCGAGCGGCAGGACAACCTCGAGGCGGTCCGCGCCATGCGGGAGAAGCGCGACCGCTGACCCGCGGCGCCACACCTCTCTCGTCCTCGCGCACCCCCGCGCGTCCGCACCCCCTCCGCCCCGCCCCCCGCGCGTCCGTCGAGACGGCAACTCTCGGCTGTGCGCAGGGCATGCCCCACAGCCGAGAGTTGCCGTCTCGGCGAGCAGGCCCCTACGCGAGCGACGCGCGCAGGGCGCCCGGGTCGGTCGTCGGGCGGTCGCAGACGAAGCCGCGGCACACGTACGCCGCCGCGCGACCGCCCACCAGCGGGCGGTCGCGGAGCAGGCCCACCGCCGCCGGGTCGTCGGCCACCTCGTCGGGGTCGCCCTGCGCCAGCACCAGGCCCGGCGCGGGGGAGCGCACCGCCGCCCGGACCAGCGCCACCCGGCCGGGGTCGTCCGCGCGGCCGAGCACGGCCACCTCGCGCGGCCCGTCGAGCACGGCCTCCGCGGTCGCCAGCGCCCAGGCCACCGCGCGGGGGTGCTGGTGCGCGATCGACAGCGGCCCGGCGAGGGCCAGCTCGGCCGCCCGCCGGTCCGTCGCCGAGCCGGTGAGCGCCGCGCGGGCGAGCAGGGCGCCGGCCGCGGCGGACTGCCCCGCGGCGGACGGCCCGTCCGCGACGTCCGGACGGGTGGCGAGCCGGGCCACCACCGGGTCGGTCTGGTCGTCGGCGGTGTCGCGGAACCCGTGCCCCGGCGCCCGGAACCGCGCGAGCACCGTGTCCAGCAGGGCCGAGGCCCGGGCGGCCCAGTGCGGGTCCCCGGTCACGCCGCCGAGCACACCGAACCCCTCGGCCACCGCGGCGTAGTCGGCCAGCACCCCGGGCGCCGTCCCCACCGCGCCGTCCCGGGACGTGCGGGCGAGCCGCAGCAGCCCGTCGCCGCCGTCCAGCGTGTGCACGGTGTCGAGCAGCCGCGCCGCATCCTGCGCCGCCGCGACCCACTCGCGGCGCTCCAGGGCGGCGCCCGCCTCGGCGAGCGCCGCGACCGCGAGCCCGTTCCACGCCGCGACCACCTTGTCGTCCCGCGCCGGCTGCGGCCGGGCGGACCGCGCCCGCAGCAGCGCCCGCCGCACGCGCGCGAACCGCACCTCGTCCTCGGGCGCCGGGTCGGCACGCAGCTGCAGCACGGAGGTCCCCGCCTCGAACGTGCCGGCCTCCGTGACGCCGAACAGCTCCGCCGCCCACGCCCCGTCCGCCGTGCCGAGCGCCTCGTCCAGCGTGGCCCGGGTCCAGACGTAGGTCGCGCCCTCGACGCCGTCGGTGTCCGCGTCCAGCGACGAGGCGAACGCGCCCTCCGGCGTCCGCAGGTCCCGCAGCAGCCAGTCCGCGGTGCCCTCGACCACGTGCCGCGGGAGGTCCGACCCGGTGCTGCGCCACCAGTGCACGCCGATCCGCAGCAGCATGGCGTTGTCCTCGAGCATCTTCTCGAAGTGCGGCACCGTCCAGGTCGCGTCCACCGCGTACCGGGCGAACCCGCCGCCGACCTGGTCCGCCATCCCGCCGCGCGCCATCGCCTCCAGGGTGCCGGTCGCCATCGCCAGGGCGCGCTCGTCGCCGGTGCGCGCGTGCCGCCGGAGCAGCCACTCGAGCGCGGTCGACGGCGGGAACTTCGGGGCGCCGCCGAACCCGCCGTGCTCGGCGTCGTACGACGCGGCGAGCGCCGCCACCGCGAGGTCGGAGACCCGGGCGACGGCGTCGAGGTCGAGCGCGGCGCCGTCGTCGGCCTCGTCGCCGGCCTCGCCCTCCGCCGGGGCCGCCCCGTCCGCCGTGCTCTCGCCCGCGGCCGCCCCGCCCCCCGCGGCCCGGCCGCCCAGGTGCGCGAGCAGCTCCGCCGCCCCGCCCCGGACCTCGTCCCGTCGCTCCCGCCACGCGCGGGACAGCGCCTCCAGCACCTGCCCGAACGCCGGCCGGCCGGCCACGGGGACCGGCGGGAAGTACGTGCCGCAGAAGAACGGGTCGCCCTCCGGCGTCGCGAACACCGTCATCGGCCACCCGCCCTGACCGGTCATCGCCTGGGTCGCCGCCATGTACGCCGCGTCGAGGTCGGGGCGCTCCTCGCGGTCGACCTTCACGTTGACGAACCGGCTGTTCATCACCGCGGCGACCCCCTCGTCCTCGAAGGACTCGTGGGCCATCACGTGGCACCAGTGGCACGCGGCGTAGCCGATCGACACGAGCAGCGGGACGTCCCGGCGGCGGGCCTCGGCGAACGCCTCCTCACCCCACTCGTACCAGTCGACCGGGTTGCCGGCGTGCTGCCGCAGGTACGGGCTGGTGCTGCGGGCGAGGCGGTTGGGCATGCCTCCCACTCTCGCCCGGAGCCGCGGGCCCCGCGACCCCGGGCGGGTGCCCCGGTGGCCCCGGGCCGCGGAGTCCGTCAGAGTACGGATCCCGCCCGCCCGACCCGAGGAGCCCCGTCCGTGCTGCCCACGCCCCCTGCCACCCCGACGGACGGCCCCGCGGAGGGCCTCGACGACGGCGGCCGCCACCCGGGCCGGCTCCTCGCCCGGACGGTCGGCGGGGCGCGTCCCCGGGGGCTCGACCCCGCGGCGGGGGTCGTCGTCACCGACGTGGGCCGCCCGGACGACCCGGCGGTGGTGCTGGTGCACGGCATCGGGGTCTCCGAGCGGTACTACCGCGGGCTGACCCGCGAGCTCGCCACCGACCGGCGGGTGCTGGTCCCGGACCTGCCGGGCTTCGGTCGCAGCCCGCGCCCGGCGCGCGTCCCGGCGGTCGGCGACCTCGCGGACGTGGTGCTCGCGGTGCTCCGGCACCGGGGGATCGGGCGGGCGACGCTCGTCGGCCACTCGATGGGCGCCCAGGTGGTCGCGGAGGCGATGCTGCGGGCGCCCGACGTGGTGGAGCGGGTGGTGCTGATCGGGGCCGTCGTGGACCCGGCGGCCCCGTCGGTGCTGCGCCAGGCCGCCCGGCTGGCGCAGGACGGGCTGCACGAGCCGCTCCGGGTCAACGCCGTGGTCGCCAGCGACTACCTGCGCACCGGGCCGTCCTGGTACTCCGCCGTCCTGCCGCACATGTTCGCCTACGACACCGCCGACGCCGTCTCCCGGCTGCCGGGGCCCGCGCTGGTGGTGCGCGGCGAGCGCGACCCCGTGTCGTCGCGCGCGTGGGCGCGCCGCCTGGGCTCGCTCGCGCCCCGGGCGGAGGTCCGGGAGGTGCCCCGCGCCGGCCACGTCGCAATGGCGAGCCACGCGCCGCTGCTCGCCCGCTGGGTGCGGGAGGACCCGTGCTGACCGCGGGCGAGGCCGCCCGGCGCGCCGTCTGGTGGGGGCAGGACTACGCCTACGCCGGCTGGCGGCAGGCGCGCGGGCTGCTGTCCCGGACGTCGCCGGAGTCGTACACCCGCCCCGGGACCGCCCGCCGCCCGCCGGTGCTGCTGCTGCCCGGCGTGTGGGAGACCTGGCGGTTCCTGGAGCCGCTGGCGCGCGGGCTGTTCGCGCGGGGCCACCCGGTGCACGTGGTCGCGCCGTTCGGGCTGAACCGGGGGAGCGTCCCGGACATGGCCGACCTGGCCGCGGCCCAGCTGCTCGACGCCGACCTGCGCGGCGTGGTGGTCGTCGCGCACTCCAAGGGCGGGCTGATCGGCAAGAGCGTGATGGGCCGCACCGACGTCGGCGACCGCGTGCTCGGCATGGTGGCGATCAACACGCCGTTCTCCGGGTCGCCGTACGCCCGGCTGCTGCCCCTGCGGTCGATCCGGACCTTCCTGCCCGACGACGAGGTGCTCACGGCGCTCGCGGCGCAGCGGGCCGACCACGGGCGCATCGTGTCCGTGGCGACCTGCTTCGACCCGCACATCCCGACGGGGAGCGAGCTGCCCGGGGCCCGGAACGTGCGCCTGGCGACGCCCGGGCACTTCCGCTCGCTCACCGACCCGCGGCTGCTCCCGCTGCTGGAGGAGGAGCTGGCGCGGCTCGCCGCCGCCGGCCCCGCCTGACCCGCAGGTCAGTCGTCCAGCACCCGGCTGGTCGGCACCGTCGGCTTGTCCACGCCCCGGGTGCGCAGCGCGCCCCGGCCGACCACCTGCTGCCAGGTCGCCGTCCGCTCGGACCGCCCGCGGCCGATGAAGCTCACCGCCCAGTGCAGCAGCGTCGTGATCCGGTTCTTGAAGCCCACCAGGTAGAACAGGTGGACGCCGAGCCAGAGCAGCCACGCGCCGAACCCGGCGGTCTTGAGCGGCCCGATCTTGGCGACGGCCTGGAACCGGGACACCGTCGCGAGCGACCCCTTGTCCTTGTACTGGAAGGGCCCCGCGCTGGGCTCGCCCCGGACCTGCCGGGCGATCTCCTGCGCGGCGTACCGGCCGGTCTGCATGGCAGCGGGCGCGACGCCGGGGACGCCCGGGCGCAGCGCCATGTCGCCGACGACGAACACCTCGGGGTGCCCGGGCAGCGAGCCGTTCGGCTCCACCCGGACGCGCCCCGCGCGGTCGACCTCGGCGCCCGTCTTCTCGCCGAGCTGCTTCCCGAGCGGCGACGCCTGCACGCCCGCGGCCCAGACCTTGGTCTGCGACTCGATGGTCGTGCGGTTCCCGTCGCCGTCCTCGACGGTGACCGAGTCCGCGTCGACGTCGACCACCTTGTGCCCCATCAGCAGCTCGACGCCCAGGCCCTCGAGCACCCGGGCGGCGGCGTCCTGCAGGTCCTCCGGGTTGCCGGGCAGCACCTTCGGCACCGGGTCGACGAGCAGGATGCGCGCCTGGGTCGGGTCGAGGCTGCGGAACGACCCGCGCAGCGACCGGTGCGCCAGCTCGGCCAGCTGCCCGGCCATCTCGACGCCGGTCGGGCCGGCGCCCACGACGACGAACGTCGTCAGCCGCGCGCGCTCGGCGGGGTCGGTGGCGAGCTCCGCCAGCTCGAACGCCCCGAACACGCGGCCGCGGATCTCCAGCGCGTCGTCGATGCTCTTCAGCCCCGGGGCGAAGTCGGCGAACTGGTCGTTGCCGAAGTACGACTGGCCCGACCCGGCCGCGACCACGAGGCTGTCGTACCGCGTGCGGGTCTCGCCGAGCGGCGACGCCGAGACGACCTCGCGCTTCTCCAGGTCGATGTCCGTGACCACGCCCAGCAGCGCGCGGGCGTTCCGCTGGTGCCGGAGCACGTCGCGGGTGGCGGGGGAGATCTCGCCGACCGACAGCACGCCGGTCGCGACCTGGTAGAGCAGCGGCTGGAACAGGTGCGTCCCGGTGCCGTCGATCACCGTGACCCGCACCGGCGCGTCGGCGAGCGCCTTCGTGGCGAACAGGCCGCCGAAGCCCGACCCGATCACGACGACGTCGTGCGGCTTGCCGGGCGTGCGCGAGGGGACGGAGGCGCTCATCGGGGGTCCTTCCGCGGTCGGTGTCCAGGACCCGTCCGACCCTACGAGCGCGCCGCGCGGTGCGCGCGCCGAGGGCCCGGGCCCCGGGCGGCGGGTCAGGCCGGGGGCGCCAGGATCTCCGACAGCCGGAAGCCCACCGGCTCCTCGAGCTGGGCGTAGGTGCAGGTCGCGGGGTCGCGGTCCGGGCGCCACCGCTTGAACTGCGCGGTGTGCCGGAAGCGGTCGCCCTCCATGTGGTCGTAGCCGACCTCGACCACCAGCTCCGGGCGCAGCGGGACGAACGACAGGTCCTTGCTCGCGTTCCACCGGCTGACCGCGCCCGGCATCCGCTTCCCCTCGTGCGCCGACTGGTCGGCCCAGTCGCCCCACGGGTGCTGCGACAGGTCGTCGGCGCGCAGCGGTGCCAGCTCCTCGACCAGCGACCTGCGCCGGGCCATCGGGAACGACGCCGCGACGCCGACGTGCTGCAGCCGGCCGTCGTCGGTCCACAGCCCCAGCAGCAGCGAGCCGAGCACGTCGCCGGACTTGTGCCAGCGGAACCCGGCGACCACGCAGTCCGCGGTGCGGGCGTGCTTGACCTTGGACATCGTGCGCTTGTCGGGCTGGTAGGTGCCGTCGAGCGGCTTCGCGACGACGCCGTCCAGGCCCGCGCCCTCGAACTGCGTGAACCACTGCTGCGCCACGGCGAGGTCGCCGGTCGCCGGGGTGACGTGCACGCGGGGCTCGTCGCCGGTGATCGAGGCCCCGAGGGCGTCGACGAGCCGGGCGCGCCGGTCGCCGAACGGCGTGCTCATCAGGTCGTCGTCGCCGAGCGCCAGCACGTCGAACGCGACGAACGACGCGGGCGTCTGGCCGGCGAGCAGCCGGACCCGGCTCTCCGCGGGGTGGATCCGCTGCTGGAGGGCGTCGAAGTCGAGCCGGTCGCCGGAGACGATCACGATCTCGCCGTCGAGCACGCACCGCTCCGGGGTGGACGCCCTGATCGACTCGACCAGCTCCGGGAAGTACCGGGTCATCGGCTTCTCGTTCCGGCTGCCGAGCACCACCTCGTCCCCGTCCCGGAACACGATCGTGCGGAACCCGTCCCACTTGGGCTCGGTGTGGCCGAGGTCGGGGATCTCCGGCACGGCCTTGGCCAGCATCGGGGACACGGGCGGCATCACGGGCAGGTCCATGGCGCCCATCCTGCTCGGCGCGCGCGGGCGCGGCCAGGGGTGGGGCGGCGACGGGGCGGCGGGACCGTGGTGGTCAGGCGCCGTCCGGGCGCTCCGGGGAGCGCACCGGCTGCTCGGTGCCGGGCACCGGCAGCCCCGGCGCGCCCTGCGCGGCCGGGTCGAACCCGAACGTCCGCACCTCCCGCCCGCCGTCCGGACCGATCCGGACCGTCGACACGCTCGCGTTGGCGAGCGGGTCCATCGGCACCGTCCCGGCCATGGCGAGGTAGGCCAGCAGGGTCACGCCGTGGCTGACCACCAGCACGTCGCCGCCGCCGGCGTGCGCGCGCTCGATCCGCCCGAACGCGTCCGCGACGCGCTCCAGGTAGGCGGTCGTGCGCTCCGCGCCGGGGAAGCCGGGGTAGGTGCCGGTGAGGATGCCGCCGAACAGCTCGGCCGGGTCGCCGAGCGCCAGCAGCTCCGCCTCGGGCCGGGCCTCCAGGTCGCCGAAGTGCATCTCCCGCAGGCCGGGGTCGGTGGCGAGCGCGACCCCGGGGTGCGGGGCGAGCAGCTCGCGCGCCGTCGCGACGGTGCGGCCGGCGGGGCTGGCGTACGCGGCGGCGAACGTGCGGTCCGCCAGCACCCGCGCGGTGGCGCGCACCCCGGCCAGGCCGGCCTCCGTCAGCGGCGAGTCGCACCAGCCCTGCAGCAGCCGGGCGGTGTTGAACTCCGTGCGGCCGTGCCGCACCAGGTAGAGCGTGGTGGTGCCGTCAGGGGCGGGCCCGTCGTCGAGGACGCTCGTCGGGCCGTGCTCCGCGTCGGCGGAGGTCGCGAGGAAGGGCATGCCCGCGATCCTAGGCACGGCCCCGGCGCCCGTCGTCGGGTCGCGCCGGGGCCGTGCGGGCGGCTACGCCCGACGGCGCAGCGCCCAGGTCGCGCCCGCCACCGACGCCGCGCACCAGGCCAGCAGCACGACGAGCGAGCGGGCTGGCATCGAGAACGCGTCGCTCGCCAGCCCGGACCGGACCAGCTGGGCCATCGGCTCGAACGGGAACCACTCGTGCGCCGTCTGGAGCCACGCGGGCATCCGGTCGGCCGGGTAGCTCACCGGCGTGAAGAGCAGGACCACGAACACCAGCACCTGGGTCATCAGCATCGCCAGGGTGGGCTTGAGCAGCGACGCCATCCCGTAGCCCACCGCCGCCGCCGTGAGCGACACCAGCAGCGTCGCGGGGACCAGCCACGGCGCCGGCGACAGGTCGACGTCGAACCGCAGCACCCCGGTGACGATGCCGAGCACCATGCCGGGCAGCGCGATCAGCGTCCAGACGAGCAGGTCGCTGACCAGGAACGAGCCGCGGGGCACCGGCAGCGTGCGCATCCAGTCGAGGCTGCCCTCCGTCCGGGACTGGGACAGCATCTGCGGCGTCATCACCAGGCCGACCATGACCAGCGTGATCGTGGGGGCGCCGGTCGCCAGGTAGAGCGCCTGGTCCGGCGGCGGGTCGCCGATGACGAGCCCGAAGCCCAGGATCGTCGCGATCGCCAGGAACACCTGGACCAGGACGAGGAGCGGCAGCATCGTCGCCTGCCGGCGGAACTGCCACTGGGTGAGCAGGAGCGTCTGCTGGACGGTGGTCACGCCGCCACCTCCGCACCCGCGGCCCGGCCCGCGTGCTGCTCGTGGCCGACGAGGTCCACGTACACGTCCTCGAGCGACGCCGGCGTCAGCGCGTACCGCTCCAGCCGGTGCGCCGCGACCTCGTCCTGCGCCCAGCGCACGACCTCCGCGGCGTCGGCGGCGCGGACGGTGCCGACCTCCCGGCCGCGCGCGCTCGCCACCTCCCGCACCGCGGGGTGCCAGCGCCAGCCGGCGTCGACGGCGCCCGGGGAGAGGTCCGCCTCGACGGTCAGCGTGCCCTGCAGGTGCGCCGTGAGGCCCGCGGGGGTGTCGTCCGCCAGCACCCGGCCGCGGTCCAGCACGACGAGCCGGTCCACGACCCGCTCGGCCTCCCGGACGTTGTGCGTCACCAGCAGCACCGCGCGGCCCTCGTCGGCGAGCGCGCGGATCCGGCCCCAGAGCAGCCGGCGGCGGACGGGGTCGACGTCGTTGGTCGGCTCGTCCAGGACGACGAGCCGGCCCGGGGTGACGACCGTCATCGCGAAGGCGGTGAGCCGCGCGATGCCGCCCGACACCTTCTCCGCGGGGGTGTCGGCCCACGGGCGCAGGTCGAGGGCGTCGAGCAGCTCGTCGGTCCGCGCCCGCACCGCCGCGCGGTCGGCGCCGCGGATGCGCCCCACCAGCTCGATCGCCCGGCGCGGCGTGAGGCCCGTGATCGGGACGTTCGCCTGCGCCTGGATGCAGGTGCGCCGCCGGGCCTCGGCGGGCTCCGCCACCGCGTCGACGCCGTCCAGGTGGATCGTGCCCTCGTCCGGGCGGACGAGCCCGACGACCTGGTTGACCAGCGTGGTCTTGCCGGCCCCGTTGTGGCCGAGCAGGCCGACGACCTGACCCGCCGCCACGTCCAGGTCGATCCCGTCGTTGGCCTGCACGCCGCTGCGCCCCCGGTACCGCTTCCGCAGCCCGCGGACCGTCAGCACACCTGCTGCGTCCATCTCCGCACTCCCTCGCTCGTCGCTCCGTCGGCTCGCATACCGACCGGTACGTGACGGAACGTAGCAGGATGTGGAGTTGGATACCAGGGGGTATCCGTGGAGCGTTGGTTGCGTCGCCGCAGGTAGATGCGGTGCGTTGTTCGTGCGACAGCTTGGGATACCGGTCGGTACGCGGGGCGGTCTAGGATGGCGGCATGGCACGCAGGCAGGACGACCAGGTCCCCGACGGGAACGCAGCGGACGACTCGATCGGGGCTGCGACCCGTGCGCTCGCCGACGCCACCGCCGCGCTGACCCGGCTCATCGGCAGGCAGGTGCAGTCCGTCGTCCCCGAGGTGTCCGACGCCGTCGCCGCGAGCCTGCGCGAGGCGTCCCGCGGGCTGGCCGACGCGTCGGAGAACGTCGGGCGCCGCGGCGGGAGCGGGCGAGCCGAGGAGCGCCGCGCCGAGCGCGCCGGCCGCACGCGCACCGAGCTGCTGGACGCCGCCGCGCGCGCCTTCGCCCGGCAGGGCTACGAGGGGGCGTCCCTCGGGGACATCGCCGCCGACGCCGGGTACACCAAGGGCGCCGTGTACGCGCACTTCGGCTCGAAGCACGAGCTGTTCCTCGAGGTCGCCCGCCGGCAGATCGCCGCCGCCACCGCCCAGCCCGGCCTGCCCCCGCTGGCGGACGAGGGGCTGGAGCCGTGGGTGTCGGCGGCGCTGCACACCATGGTCGACGAGACCGACCTGCTGCTGTCGCTCGAGATCCTGTCCTTCGCCGTCCGGCACCCCGAGGCGCGGGCCGAGCTCGGCGCGTTCTACGAGGAGGGCTTCGCCGAGCTCGCCGGTCAGGTCGGGCGCGAGCGGCACCCCGCGGACCCCGAGCCGGCGGAGGCCGACTGGGACACGGCGCTCGCGGTCGTCAGCGTCTCGAACATCGCGCTGCTCCTCGGCGCCGTGACGGGCTCACCGCACGCCTCGCCGGAGGCGGGCTCGCGGGTGATCGCGCGGCTCCTCCGGGGCTGACCGCGGGCGTCGTCAGGCGGTCTCGCGCCGCGCGCGGTGCGACAGCCGCCACGGCAGCGCGACCCAGACGACCGCGAGGCCGGTCAGCGTCACCGCGCCGGCGACGATCCCGGCCGTCCGCCCGACCACCACGTCGAACAGCAGCAGGGCCGAGCCGCCGAGGACGAGCGCCAGCGCGGCGAGCCCCGTCTGCGCCATCCGGTCCGCCGAGTCGACCAGCTCGCGCTTCAGGTGCCGGCGGAACAGGATCCGGTGCAGCGACACCGGCGCGACGATGAACGCCGTCGCCGTCAGTGCCAGCACGACCAGCACCAGGTAGACGGTCTTCTGGTACTCGTCCAGGTCGAGGAACCGCTGCTGGAACGGGACCGTCAGCAGGAAGCCGGTCAGGATCTGGACCCCGGTCTGGGCGACGCGCAGCTCCTGGAGGAGCTCGTTCCAGTTCCGGTCCATCCGCTCCGTGGCGGTCTCGCTGCGGCCGTCGCGGGGATCGGCGTCGAGGTCCTCGGGGCGGGTGCTCTCGGAGTCGTGCTGCGGCATGGTCGGTCCTTCGCGCGGTGCGCGCCGCCCGGGTCCTCGGCGGCATCTGCGCCGATGGTGCCCCGGTCGATCGCAGGACGCAGGTCGAGCGGGCAGTCCCACGGGAATCACGGTGCGAGCCGCGGCGTTGCACCCGTATGCTGGACCTGCTGCGGCCGGCAGCCGATGGCCCGCGAGGGCGATCGGACGAGGGTCGCGGCGATTGACAACTCCACATGGGGGTGATCGGTTTCGACGGTGATCGTCGAGCCAGGAGAAGCGGGCCGAGGACACACGGTTATCTCGCTAACGATCCGTGTAAACCCATAGGTGCCGATAACAAGCGCACCGACTTCGCCCTCGCCGCCTGAGCGAGCCTCGAAGTCCGTCAGCCTGAGCTAGCTTCCGACTCAGTTCCTGGCGTCATCTAGGGAGCCACTGCTCGTAGCCTTCGTCACGGGGGCTGCGGGGACTTTCACGTGACTGAGCCTGTCCACCACTTGTCTGCGTGATGGTGGGGGCCGAGAAAAGCGCAGCAGACTGCGCCCGGAGAAGTCCTGGTTCCACGTCATCGGACGCGGGTTCGATTCCCGCCACCTCCACTCGAGTGCCGAGAGGCCCGTCCCCGCCCGGGGGCGGGCCTCTCGCGCGTCATCGGTCGCGGTCTGCCCCGGCGGGCGGTCGGCCTGCCGGGGCAACAGGGCTCGCCCGCGGGGCCCACCCGCGGGACCCGCCGCGCGGCTGCGGGGCGCCGAGTCGTCCACAGGTGCCGTCGTCGTGCTCCGTCCCCAGGGCGGGGGTCGATCGCCGGGGTCGTGTGGGTGGCCGTCGGTAGTGTCGTTCCATGGCATCTGACCTGCAGGAACACCCCGACGGCGACCCGGTCGCCGCCGTGGTGCTGCCGGTCTACGCACCCGACGGGACGTGCCTGACGGACTTCGGCCCGGACCCCGTCGTCGCCGCGGGTGGGGCGCCTCGGACCGGTGAGCAGCGACAGATCGAGGCGATCGCGGCGTGCCCGCCCGGACCCGAGCTGGACGCCTGGCTGCGGGGCTTGGACCCGGACGTGCTGCCCTCGGCGGTCCTGGTCGAGGCGATCGCCGCGCAGACCCGGATCGAGTCCTACCAGCACGCCCGCACCCTCGGCCTGATCGCCGAACTCGCCTCCCGGGACGAGATGAGCCCCGAGTGGTCCCCGCTGGCCGGTGCCCCGCCCACGCAGGCCTGCGTGGCAGGCGACGAGCTGGCGATGCGCCTCGGGTGGCCGCGGGTGACCGCGACGAAGACCGTGCACCGGGCGCTGGTGCTCGACGGGATGCTCGGCGCGACCCGCCAGGCCCTGGAGGTCGGTCACCTCGACCCCGCGAAGGCCCAGGTCCTGACGTCGGGGTTGGCGGACCTGTCGTTCCAGGTCGCGCACGCCGTCGAGGACGCGGTGCTGCCTGAGGCCGACCAGTGCTCGATCGCCGAGTTCCGTCAGCGGGTCGAGCGCGAGATCCGGCTCGTCGACCCCGAGGGCGCCGCCGCCCGCCGCGAGCGCGCCCGCTGCACGAGAAGGGTCTCCCACCCGCGCCCGCAGCCGGACGGCATGGCCTCCATGTGGCTGGTCCTGGACGCGGCGGACGCACTCCGGGTCGACGGGGTCCTCACCCACGCCGCCAAGACCGCCAAGGCCCTGGGTGACGACCGGACCCTGGACCAGCTGCGCGCCGACGGGCTGCGGGACCTGGTGGTCGGCGACGTGCCGGAGTCGGACGGTCCGGCGTTCGAGGTCCACCTGGCCCCGGGCCTGCCGGTCCCGCCGGTGCCGCGACGGTCGTGGAACGGCGCGACCTCCGCGGACCGGGACGGCCTGGTGCTCACCCGCCCGGTCGAGCCGATCCCGATCGCCACCCTCACCCCGGTCGGGGACACCGCCACCAACGACGACGCAGCGCCGCGGGTGGGCGACCCTGCGTCGCCGGCCGGAGCGCCGGACGCACCGCCAGGGTCCGCCACCGCCACCGCCACCGCCACCGGCACCGAGGGCGAGGTCGAGCCCGACACCGTCGCGACCGCGCCGAGCGCACGAACGGAACGCGTGGCGTCGGGCGCTCCGACCGCGGCCACCGAGCCCAGCGCGCCGACCGGAACCACGGCAACCGCCCTCGCCCCCAGCACCACACCCACGCCCGCTCGTCGTGGCTGCACCCGCTGCTCGGGTCGTCCGGGCGCCGAGGTCCGGATCACCATCCCCGCCTCCACCCTGCTCGGCCTGGACGACCAGCCCGCCCACCTCGACGGGCACGGCCCCATCGACGCCGTGCAGGCCCGCGCCCTCGCAGCCGGCGGGGTCTGGCAGCGAGTCGTCACCGACCCGCTCACCGACCGGGTCCTGGACGTCGGCCGCGAGCGCTACCGACCACCCGCCGCCCTCGCAGAACTCATCCGCGTCCGGGACAAGACCTGCGCCGCACCCGGCTGCCGGGTCCCGGCATGCGGCTGCGAGCTCGACCACACCCAGGAGTTCCACCCTCTGCCGGGCGGTGACCCCGACGCGCCCGTGGGCGGCACCGACGCCGACAACCTCGGACCGGTCTGCCACCGGCACCACCGCCTCAAGACCGACGGCGGCTTCCGGCTCCGGCAGATCAGCCCCGGGCTCTACGAGTGGCTCACCCCCACCGGCCACCGCTACCTCACCCGACCCGGCACCGGGCAGACCCACGACGCCACCACCGACCCCTACGACGCCCCACCCCCGTTCTGACGAACCGCTTCCGTTCTGAGGCGCGCGTCAGTCGTCGTCGGCGAGCAACGCGTCCCTGCTCGCCACGAGCGCGTCCCGCAGCGCCGCCCGCCCCGCGGCGTCGAGCCCGCCGAGCATCCGCTCCATCACCCCGGCCACCCGCACCTCCGCCTCCGCCAGCGCCGCGGTGCCGGCGCGCGTCGGGGCCACCGCCCGCTCCCGCCGGGGCCCCGGCTCCTCGGCGCGTTCGACGAGACCCAGTCGCTCCATGCCCTGGACGAGCACGTTCATCGACTGCCGGGAGACGAAGGTGCGTCGGGCGAGCTCGGAGCCCGTGATGCCCGGCTCCGCGCGCAGGGTGCTCAGGCAGGCGTACTGGGACACGGTCAGCCCGAGGGGGCGCAGCGCCTCGTCCATGCGGTGGTGCAGCGCGGCCTGCGTGGCCTTCAGCAGGATGCCGAGCTCCTTGGCGAGAGCGGCGTCGGCGGCGTCGTTCATGTCAGCATCTTGACACACACCCCCGTGACAGTGTCAGGATGTTGACATGAACTCCGTCCCCACCGGCACGACCGGCCCCGACTTCGTCTCTTTCCAGGTGCGCGACCTGGCCGCCTCCGCCGACTTCTACGAGCGCCTCGTCGGTCTCACCCGGCTCCCGGCGCCGAACCCCCAGGCCGTGGTCTTCTCCACCGGCGGCGCCGGAGCGACGGCGTTCGCGGTGCGCGTGCCCTTCCCGGGCGTCGACCTCGACGCCGCCCCGCAGCTCGGGGCCGGGGTCGGGGTGTGGTTCCACCACCCGGACGCGGCGAGACTGCACACCCGGCTCGTCGAGGCCGGCGTGCCGATCGTGCAGGAGCCGTTCGAGAGCCCGTTCGGGACGACCTTCTCGCTCCGTGACCCCGACGGCTACGTCGTCACCATCCACTCGAAGGCCTGATCCGGGCGGCGCCGCGGTCCGTGGCCCCGGCCGTCAGCCGAGGGGGATCTGGAAGTGGATCATCCCGGACCGCGTCGCGACCCGGTCGTAGAGGGCCCGGGCCGTGGCGTTCGACTCGGCGGTGAGCCAGTAGACCTTGGCGGACCCGTTCCGCTCGGCCCACGCGCGCACGTGCTCGACGAGCGACCGGCCCGCGCCGGCCCCGCGCCCGTCCGGCGCGACGAACAGGTCCTCGAGGTAGCAGTAGCTCGTCGTGGTCCAGGTCGCGGCGTGGGTCAGCCAGTGCACGAGGCCGACCGCCGCGCCGGAGTCGTCCCGGGCGAGCGCCCCGTGCAGGCCGGAGCCCGGGTCCACGAGACGGGCGAACGTGGCGGCCGTCGTCGCCTCGTCGAGGGTGGTCTCGTAGAACGCGAGGTACCCGTCCCACAGCGCGCGCCACGCGGCGCCGTCGTCCGGGGTGAGCGGGGTGACGGTGGCCATGCGCGCAGCGTAGTCAGCGGTCCGGGGCGTCCGCGGCGACGTCCGTCAGCGACGCGAGCACGCCGTCCAGCGCGCTCGGGTCCTGCACGAGCCGGAGCATCGCCGCGCTCCACGCCGACTGGACCTCGGCCGGCATCGCGTCCCCCGCGCCGAACCGCACGACCTCGGCGCCGGTCAGGTGCTCCGCGACCGACCGGGCCACCGCGTCGGGGTAGGCCGAGGCCGGCACGCCGCGGTTGACGGAGGTGTACCCGCCGAGCTCGGCCCACCGCGCCTGCGCGTCGGCGCCGGTCAGGTAGGTCAGGAACGACCGGGTCGCCGGGGTGTCGCGCAGGGCGACCACGAGGTCCGCCCCGACCGTCACGGAGCCCGCGAGCGCGGGGTCGACGGCGGGGAACGGGAACCAGTCGTATCCGGTACCCGGGGCCAGGTCGGGAAAGGCGTCCGTGATGAACGCCTGCGCGAACGACGCCATCGGGTACGCGTAGGCCGCCGGCGGGTCCGCGAACGCCGGGCGCACGCCCTCGGCGTCGCCGGTGGTGAGGATCGCCCGGGTTCCGCCGACGACCCGGCCGGGCGCCGCCACGAGAGTCAGGAACCGGTCGAACGCTCGCCGGACGCAACCGTCGGTCCACGGGATCTCGCCGGCGACCCACGCGTCGTAGGTGCCGGGGCCGCAGCCGCCCAGCACGAGGGACGCCACCCAGTCCGTCAGCGCCCACCCGCTGCCGGGGCCGCGGGGCGCGACCACGGAGAGCGGCGTGCGGCCCTCCGCGGCCACCTCGTCGGCCCACGCGACGAGCTCGTCCCACGTCACGGGGACCGCGTACCCGGCTGCGTCGAACGCCGCGGGGGAGAACCAGACGGTCGACCGGTCGGTGGCCTTGACCGGGAGCGCGTAGAGCGCCGCGTCGACGGTGCCGAGGTCGGTCCACGCGTCGGGGTAGTCGCGGGTGACGGCCGTCGGGTCGAGCAGGTCGTCCAGAGGGACCAGGACTCCCTCGGCGACCAGGTCGCGCAGGAGCCCCGGGTTCGGCAGGACGGCGACGTCCGGCAGGTCTCCGGCGGCCGCCGCGGCCGCGAGGTCACCCGCCAGGTCCTGGGACCCCGTCCAGTCGACGGTCGCCCCGGTGGCGTCCTCCCAGGCCCCGGTCACGGTGGCGAAGGCGTCGCGCTCGGGACCGCTCCACAGCCCGAGGACGGTCACCGAGGCGCCGTCGAGCGCGGCGGTCGCGGTGCCCCCGGACGGGGTCCCGGTCGGGTCGGGGCTCTCCGGGGCGGTGCACGCCGCGGCGCACAGGGCGAGCGCGGCGACCGCGACGACGGCCGTCCGACGCAGCGCCATCGTCGCCTCCCGCCCCGCCTCGCCCCGCCCCGGGCGCCGGGGCCCGTCCCGCCGAGCCGTCCCGACGTCGCGCACGCTACGCGCCGGGCTCGCGCCGGCCGCGGTCGCCGACCGGGCCGCAGGTCAGCGCAGGTCCTGCGCCGCGTCCTCGTACCAGCGCAGCCACGCCCTCCCGGCCTCCCCGGTCCGCCGTCGCAGGGCCGAGCGCCGCAGCTCCATCGGGCGCAGGTCCACCCACCCGCGCTTCTCCAGCCCGGGCAGCGTCCCGGGCGACCGCGCGTAGCCGCCCCGCCCGTCCTGGTCCTGGGAGGTCAGCCGCACGACGGTGCACCGCCGACCGCGTGACGACAGCACCACGACGGGCCGGTCCTTCGCGCCCGTCCCGTCACGGAACGGCACCATCGCGAACCACACGTCGCCCCGGCGTGCTCGCGGCGCCCCCGCCCGCCCGAGCAGCCGCAGCACGAGCACCACGGCGCCGACGACGAGGACCAGCAGCCAGGGGCGGTCCGCGACGAGGTCGGCGAGGACTCCGGGCACGATCTGGTCGGTCATGCAGGGGAGTGTCGCAGGCCGGCGCCCCCGTGGGCGTGCGGGTGCGACCGCGGCGCGTGCCGGTCCGGGCGGCGCCCGCGTTGACGGCCACCCGTCGCGGTCGCTTCGTTCTCAGGAACCGGTTTCCCGCCGTCTTCGACGCGGTCGCCGCACACCGGGTCCCGGCACGACGACGACGTCGAAGGAGCACGTGTGCGCGCCCGTCCCCGCCCCGCCCCACTCGTCCTCGGAGCCGCGGTGCTCGCGCCCGCGCTCGCCTGCGCGCCGGCCGCCTCCGCGACGCCGGCGCCCGAGACGCCCCCGCTCGCCCCGGCAGCCCCGGATGCGCCCGAGCCCGGGCCCGAGGCGCCCGGGCCGGGTGCGGGCGGTCCCGGCGGCCTCGGCGACGCGGTGGACGCGGTGGACGCGGGAGCCTCGGGCCCGCTCGCGGCGACCGGCGCGCGTGCCGGCGCGACCGTCGTGGTCGCGGCACTGCTGATCGCGCTCGGCGCCGGGCTGGTGGCTCGACGGCGGGCCGCGCCGTGACACGGGAACGGTCCGGTCCCGGGCCACCTCGCCGTACGGTGGATCCGCGAGCCGGCGTCGATCACGCCCGGTAGTGCACCGCCGGAGGGCAGCCCGGCCCCTCGACGACGGTGGCCCGCGTCGCGGACACGTCCGACAGCACCGCGTCCGTCAGCACCTCCCGCGGTGTCCCCACGTGCCGCACCCGGCCCTCGGTCATCGCCCCGAACCGGTCGGCGTACGCCGACGCGAAGCTCGTCCGCGCCCGTGGTGGTCACTGCCGCGCCATCGCCACCCGCATCCGCTCCTCGGCGCTCACGACGTGGTCCGGGTGGAGCGGCCCCACGTCCAGCTGCACCCGGTGGATCCGGCCGGTGAACCGGCTGGTGGCGGTGGTGTAGCCCGAGCCGACCGGGGTGCCGGTGTCCCGCCCGACGTCGGTGGTCTCGTCCGCCGAGAACACCAGGGGCTGGGTCGCTCCGACCCGGCCGGTCCCGACCGGCGACCCGTCGACGAAGAGCGTCACGTCGCCGCCGCGGCCCAGCCCGCCGCCGTCGTAGGCGAGCTCGACGCGCAGCTGGTGCCGACCCTCCGGCGCGGGGGAGTCCGCGGTGACCACGAACTCCTGGATGCCGAGCACGTTGTAGACGAACGCGAGCCGGCCGTCGGCGCAGTACGCCGCCCAGCCGCCGAACCGCCCGCCCTGCGCGATCAGCACGCCGCGCGCCCCGCCGGCGGGGACGTCGACCTCGGCCGTCACGGCGAACGACCGGTTCTTGACGGACACGACGCTGTTCTCCGACAGCCGGCCCATCCCCGGGTAGAAGACCTGGGAGTCGCCCCGCACGAGGGTCGGCCGCCCGGCCGTGGCGGGGTCGAGGCGCTCGGCCGTCCGGTCGTCCATCGGCAGCACGCGGTGCCGGACCGCCTCGACGAGCCAGAGCCGCTGCAGCCGCGCGAGGACGTCGGGGTGCTCGGCCGCGAGGTCGCGGGCCTGGCTGAAGTCGCTGCGGCCGTCGTACAGCTCCCACACGTCGTCGTCGAACGCCGGGACGGTGCCGCCGACCATGACCCACGGGGTCCGGTGCTTCGTGACCGCGCTCCAGCCCCGGTGGTAGATGCCGCGGTTGCCGAACATCTCGAAGTACTGCAGGTCGTGCCGCTCGGGCGCCGCGGCGTCCCCGAAGGCGTACAGCATCGACGTGCCCTCGATCGGCGCCTGCTGGACGCCGTCGACGAAGACCGGCTCGGGGAGGCCCGCCGCCTCCAGGATCGTGGGCGCGATGTCGATGACGTGCGTGAACTGGGACCGCAGGCCGCCGGGCTCGGCGATCCCGTCCGGCCAGTGCACGACCGTGCCGGTGCGGGTGCCGCCCCAGTGCGACGCCACCTGCTTCGTCCACTGGTACGGGGTGTCCATCGCCCAGGCCCAGCCCACCGCGTAGTGGTTGTACGAGCTGGGGGAGCCCAGCTCGGCCATCCGGCTGCGCAGGAACTCGGGCGTCTCGAGCGTGGCCATCCCGTTGAAGTTCGCCATCTCGTTGAACGCGCCGTTGACCGTGCCCTCCGCCGATGCGCCGTTGTCGCCGAGGACGTAGTAGACGATCGTCCGGTCCAGCTCGCCCAGCTCCTCGAGGGTGTCGACCAGGCGGCCCACCTGGGCGTCGGTGTGCTCGAGGAACCCCGCGTACGTCTCCATCTGGCGGGCCAGCACGGGCTTGAGCTCGTCCGGCATCGCGTCCCACGCGGGGATCTCGTCGTGCCGGGGCGTCAGCTCCGCGTCGGGCGGCACCACGCCGAGCTCGCGCTGGCGCGCGAAGGTCCGCTCGCGCTGGGCGTCCCAGCCGTCGTCGAACTGCCCGGCGTAGCCCTCGATCCACTCGCCGGGGACGTGGTGCGGCGCGTGGGTGGCGCCGGGGGCGAAGTAGACGAAGAACGGGCGGTCCGGCGTCAGCGCGCGCTGCATGCGGATCCACGCGGTCGCGCGGTCGGCCAGGTCCTCGGTCAGGTGGTATCCCTCCTCGGGAGTCGCCGGCGGGTCGACGGCCGTCGTGCCCTCGTACAGCGCGGGGTCCCACTGGTTGTTCTCGCCGCCGATGAACCCGTAGAACGTCTCGAACCCGCCTCCGCCCGTCGGCCACGCGTCGAACGGCCCGACCGGCGAGGTCTGCCACACCGGCACCTCGTGGCACTTGCCGAACTGCGCCGTCGCGTACCCGTTGAGCCGCAGGGTCTTGGCCAGCGGGGCCATCGAGCTCGGGCGGACCGACGAGTTGCCGGGCGCCGACGTCGCCGTCTCCGTGATGCTGCCCATGCCGACCGAGTGGTGGTTGCGGCCGGTCAGCAGCGCCTGCCGCGTCGGCGCGCACAGCGCCGTGGTGTGGAACCGGTTGAACCGCAGCCCGCCGGCCGCCAGCCGGTCGGCCGTCGGGGTCCGGCACGGCCCGCCGAAGGTGCTCGACGCCCCGAACCCGACGTCGTCCAGCAGCACCACCAGCACGTTCGGCGCGCCCTCCGGCGGCAGCAGCGGCTCGATGGGCGGGAACGCCGTCTCGGGGTCCTTGGCGTCGTAGGTGACCAGACCCGTCGGCGGGCGGTCGGGGATCGGCAGGACCGTGCGGGCGTGCGGGTCGGGTCGCATGGCGGGACCTCCGGGTCGGGGCACGTGCTCGACACGCTACGGAGGGTCCGGCGCGGGGCGCCTCACCCGCGACGGGCGGCGCGTGCCGGTCCCGGGCCGGGCGTCAGGCGTCCGCGGCGCACCGGAAGCCGACGTTGCCCGCCGCCGAGTCCGGCGTGCTGGAGCTGCGGGAGTCCACCCGGTACCGGAAGCAGTACGACGCGTGGCACAGGTACGACCCGCCGCGCAGCACCCGCCGTGCGCCGTTCGCGGGGCCGCGCGGGTCGGTCCGCGGCCCGGCGCGGTAGGTGTCCGCGGCGAACCAGTCGCCGCACCACTCCCAGACGTTGCCGGTGGTCCCGGACAACCCGAACCCGTTGGGCGGGTACGCGTCGACCGGCGCCGTGCCGGCGTAGCCGTCCTCGGCGGTGTCGTGCGCGGGGAAGTCGCCCTGCCAGACGTTCATCCGGTGCCGGCCGCCCGGCTCCCGCTCCGCGCCCCACGGGTAGTGCACGCCGGTCAGGCCGCCGCGCGCCGCGTACTCCCACTCCGCCTCCGTCGGCAGCCGCCCGCCCGCCCAGGCGGCGAACCGCGCCGCGTCGTCCCACGTCACGTGCACGACCGGGTGGTCGGCGATCCCGTCGAGGTCCGACCGCGGGCCGCGGGGGTGCCGCCAGTCGGCGCCCTCGACCTGCCGCCACCAGGGCGCGCCGACCACGCCGCGGGTCGGCGGGAAGTCGTCGGGGAGCAGGCCGGCGAACACGAACGACCAGCCGTCGCGCTCGGCCTGGGTCACGTGGCCGGTCGCGGCGGCGAACGCGGCGAACCGCGCGTTCGTCACCGCGGTGGCCTCGATCCGGAACGGGGCGAGCCGGACGCGGTGCGCCGGGCCCTCGCCGTCCTCCGGGTAGCCGTCGGGACCGTCGTGGCCCATGACGAACTCGCCGCCGGGGAGGGCGAGGAGGGCGGCGGCGGTGCCAGAGGTGCGGGCGGCCACGGGTCCCGGTGGCGACGAGGCGTCGACGGTGGTGCGCGGTGCGGATCCGGGCGCGCAGCAGGCCTGCGGGTGCTCGTGGCCGGGGTGCGGGTGCGCGGTCATGCGCCGATCCCACCGCGCGGGCGCCCGGCCGGGCCTCGCCCGGTCCGGGTGAGGCGCAGTCCGGGCCCTCCGTAGGCTCGGGCGCGTGACGACCTCCGCGCTGCACGTCGGCCTCGACCTCGCGTGGTCCACGGGCGTCACCGGTCTCGCGGTCGTCGACGACGCCGGCCGCCTGCTCGACTCGGGGTCGTGCCGCGCCGACGACGAGATCGCGGCCTGGCTCGGCGGCCTCGACGGCCCGGTCGCGGTGGTCGGCGTCGACGCGCCGCTGGTGGTGCCGAACGCGACGGGGCAGCGGGAGGCGGAGCGGGCGATCGGCCGCGCGTTCGGCGCCTACGGCGCCTCGGCGCACACGGCGAACCGCGGCACCTTCGGGGGAGCGGACCCGCGCGCGTGGCGGCTGGCCGAGCGGTTCGGCTGGGCGGTCGACCCGGCGACGCCGGTCGGTGCGGGCCGCACGGTGTGCCTCGAGGTGTACCCGCACCCCGCGCTGGTCGCCCTGTTCGGGCTGCCGTACCGGCTGGACTACAAGAAGGGTCCGCGGGAGCGGCGGCGGGCCGGGTTCGCGGCGCTCGTCGGGCACCTCGAGTCGGTGCCGGAGCTGCGCGCGGGGGAGAGCCCGCGGTGGCCCGGGCTGCGCGCGGTCGTGGCGGACCCGGGGCCCGGGGACCTCGACCGGGTCGAGGACGAGCTCGACGCGGTGCTGTGCGCGCACCTCGCGTGGCTGTGGCACCACCGCCCGGGGGCGCTCGTGGTCTACGGGTCCGCGAATGCCGGGTACGTGGTCGCGCCGCCGCCGCCCGCGCACCCGGCGGTGCGCCCGCCGCGCCCCGTCACCGGGTGATCGTCACGACGGGGTCGAGGTCGAGGAACGCCGCCATCCGCGTCGCCTCCGCCCGCACGTCGTCCTCGGCCCCGGCCGGCAGGGGCGCGAGGGGGTGCACGGCGAGCGCGCCGTCGTCGACCGTCCACGTCGCGGCGACGAACCCGTCGACCAGCACCGTCGCGTGCACCATCGAGTAGCCCGGCATCACCGTCGTCCGGAACGGCTCGGGGAGCAGCCGGGTGCGGTCGCGGTGGCCGAGGACCGCGTTGTCGAACGCCCCGAGGAACCGCACGGGCGTCGGCGCGTCCTCGTCGACGAGCGCGCCGTCAGGGGCGTCGAGCAGCTCGGCCCCGTCCGGGCCGCGGTAGGTCCGGAGCCCGTCGCGCAGGTCCTCGACCACCGGCCGCAGCCGGGTCAGGCCGGTGAACGCCTGCAGGTCCATGACCGACGCCGGGCCGAACGCCGCGAGGTACCGGTGCACGAGGGCGGGCAGGTCCGGCTCCCGCATCGGGGCACCGAGCCACACCGTTGCGTCGACGACCCGGATCGACCGCCGGCTCCACCAGGACCCGAACGCCGAGGTCGCCGGGCCGTGCACCACGGGCGTCAGCGCCTCGACCGCCGCCGCGAGCACCGCGGCCCGCCGACCGGGCCAGCGGGCTGCCAGCGCGGCCCCGAGGTCGCGCCGCGGCACGAGGTCGTCGCCCAGGACCTCCCGGGCGGCGGCGACCAGCTCCGCCGGTTCGATCCCGCCGGTCTGGTCGCGGTAGTACGCCGCCCGGGACAGGCGGTCGAGCACCGGCGCGACGGTCGGCCGCAACCACCGGTAGTCGTCGGCCGTCACCAGGTGCTGGGTCCCGCGCAGCAGCGGGCCGCGCACGAGCGCCCGCGCCTCGACGGCGGCCTCGACGTCCGCGCGCGCGAGGCCGGCGACCCGCGACCACAGCGCGGCGAACACCCAGTTCGGCTCCTGCGCCTGCACCGCCAGCAGCCGTGCGACGGCCTCGGCGACGGGGACGTCGGCGCGCGCGTCGAGCAGCTGGCGCCGCAGCAGGGTGCGGTTGAGCGCGCGCAGGGAGAGGGCGCTCACCCGGCCGGCGGCACGTTCTGGTTCCGGCGGAACAGGTTCGCGGGGTCGTAGACCGCCTTGACCGCCGCCAGCCGGTCCCAGGTCGCACCGGGGTAGGCCGCCCGCACCCGGTCCGGCCCCTCGTCGCCGAGGAAGTTCACGTACGCGCCCCCGTCGCCCTGGTCGAGCAGCGCGACCGTGCCGTCGACCCACGCGGTGCGGGCCGCCCGGTCCTCGGGGCCGGTGACGAACGCGGCGACGTTCCCCATCAGTCGGCTCGACCGGTGCGCGAACGCGGTCGCGTCCGCGGGCACCCTTCCGATCGCGCCGCCGAGCGCGCGGAGCTGGACGACGCGCATGCCGTCGAGCTGCCCGAGCCGCTCGACGACCGCCTCCGCCAGCGGCAGGTCGACGTGGTCGAGCAGCAGGGTCCGCGCCACGGCGGTCGGGTGGTACTCGGGGTCGGCCGGCGGGAACAGCTCGGGGTAGGCGACCGGCCGGACCAGGTCCGCGACCGGCTCGGCCAGCGCCCGGATCGGCGCCAGCGCGGCGTCCGCGGCCTCCGGCGGGCCGGACCAGCAGACCAGCGCCATGACGACGAGCGCGCCGTGGTGCTCGGCCGGGACGAACGGCAGCGGCGGGCAGGGCATCACGTTGACGATCGCGGTGAGCTCGTCCGGCCCCGCCTGCAACGCGCCGAGGAACCCCGCGACCACCGGCGCGGACGCGGGCAGCAGCAGCATCCCGCCGGTCACGCCGTCTAGCGGGTGCAGCCGGAACCGGAACCGGGTGACGACGCCGAGGTTGCCGCCGCCCCCGCGCAGCGCCCAGAACAGGTCGGGGTGCTGCTCCGCGTCCGCGCGCACCACCCGGCCGTCGGCGAGCACGACGTCCGCGGCGAGCAGGTTGTCGACCGTGAGCCCGTGCGCCCGGGACAGGAACCCGATCCCGCCGCCCAGCGTGATGCCCGAGACCCCGACCGACCCGGTGTCGCCGAACCCGACCGCGAGCCCGTGCGCCGCCGTCGCGGCCGTCGTCTCGCCGGCGGTCGCGCCCGCCTCGACCCACGCGGTGCGGTCCTCGGGGTCGACGGCGACCGCCCGCATGTCGCGGAGGTCGATCACGACGCCGTCGTCCACGGTGCCGTGGCCCGCGCCGCTGTGCCCGCCGCTGCGGACGGCGAGCGGCAGCCCCGCGTCCCGGGCGAACGCGACCGCGGCGGCCACGTCGGCGTCGTCCAGCGGTCGGACGATCACGGCCGGACGGGGGTCGGCGCCGCCGAGGACGACCACCCGGAGGGCGTCGTACTCGGGGTCGTCCGGCTGCACGACGCGGCCCGAGAACCGGGTCCGGAGGTCGTCGAGGTCCTGGGTGCTCACCGATGCGGTCATGCGGGCGCTCCTTCGCGCGGCGGCTGGTGCGGCGGCGGGGACGCCTCCCAGCGTTCTCCCGGTCGTGGGGCCGCAGCAAGGGGTTTGCGGACGCAGATCGGGGCCGGGGTCTGCCGCGCGGGGGAGGGCGTGCGTACGCTGGCGCGATGGACCTGCGGTTCCGGGGCGAGATCATCCACTGGCGGGGTCCCTCGCCCTACCACTACGTCGCCGTGCCCGAGCCGGAGGCGGGCGAGCTCCGCGCCGCGTCGTCGCTGGTCTCGTACGGCTGGGGTGTGATCCCGGTGGCGGTGACGCTCGGGCGGACCCGGTGGGAGACGTCGCTGTTCCCGAAGGACGGCGGGTACCTGGTGCCGATCAAGGACGCGGTACGGCGGGCCGAGGGCGTCGACCTGGGGGATGAGGTGGACCTGCGCGTCTCCGTCGCGGTGCGCTGACGCCCAGGTACCCGGTACCCGGTGCGCCCCGGCACCGGGCGGACCCGCCACGCGACCGCCGACGCGCACGACGACCCACCGCGGTTCTAGGCTCGGTCCGAGCGCCGCGGCTCCGGCCGGGCCTCGTCGTCACCGCCGACCCGAGGGACCAGCATGAAGACGTTCACCCTGCCCGGAACCGACATCGTCGCGCCGAACGTGATCCTCGGCCTGATGCGCATCCAGCAGAAGTCCGACGACGAGGTCCGCGAGCTCGTCCGCACCGCGCGGGACGCGGGGATCGCGTTCGTCGACCACGCCGCCGTCTACGGCGACGAGAAGCACGGCTGCGAGGCGCGGTTCGCCGAGGCGCTCGACCTGACGCCCTCCCAGCGCGACGAGTTCGTCATCCAGACCAAGGCCGGGATCATCAAGGACGGCCCGTACTTCGACTTCTCGTACGAGGAGATCGTGTCCTCGGTCGAGGGATCGCTGCGCGCGCTGCGCACCGACCACGTCGACATCCTGCTGCTGCACCGCCCGGACGCCCTGGTCGAGCCGGACGAGGTCGCGCGGGCCTTCGACGAGCTCTCCGCGGCCGGCAAGGTGCGCGCGTTCGGCGTCTCCAACCACACGCCGCAGCAGATCGAGCTGCTGAAGAAGTCGGTGCAGCAGCCGCTCGTGGTCAACCAGCTGCAGCTGAGCATCACGCACGCGCCGCTGATCGCGCAGGGCGTGGCCGCGAACATGGCGGCGCTCGACCAGTCGATCTCGCGGGACAACGGCCTGCTGGACTACTGCCGGCTGCACGACATCACCGTGCAGGCGTGGTCGCCGTTCCAGAAGGGGTTCTTCGACGGGGTGTTCCTGGAGGACCGGGAGACCTACGGCGAGCTGAACGCGGCGATCGACCGGCTCGCCGAGAAGTACGGCGTGACGCCGACCGGCATCGCGGTCGCCTGGATCACCCGGCACCCGGCGCAGATGCAGGTCGTGCTCGGGACGACGACGCCGTCCCGGGTGACCGAGTCGGCGGCGGGGTCCGAGGTGCCGCTGACGCGGGCCGAGTGGTACGAGCTGTACCGCGCGGCGGGGCACACGGTGCCGTGATCCACAGACCTCGAAGGTGGGGTGCCGCATGCATCCCGTCGTGAATACCATGGCGGGATGAGCACGCAGATCGCCGTGAGGCTGCCCGACGAGATGGTCCAGGTCGTCGACGCCCTCGTCGCATCCGGGCGGGTGCGGAGTCGCGCGTCGATCGTCGAACGCGCGCTGGCCCGGGAGATCCGGCGCCTGGAGACCGAGCGCGACGTCGCGATCCTGCGCGGCGACCCGGCGCCGGACGACCTGGCCCCACTCGCGGCGTGGGCGGCGCGTCAGCCGCTGGACCTCGACTGATGCGGGCGATCCATCTCGCGGCGCTGGACAAGACGCGGCCCGTCCTCGTGCTCACCCGCGAGCCCGTGCGCCCGTTCCTGCGCCACGTGACCGTGGCTCCGATCACCTCCCGGGTGCGTGGCCTCACGACCGAGGTGCCCGTGGGTCCGGAGAACGGCCTCGATCAGGCGTGCGTGGTGTCCTGCGACAACGTCACGACCATCCCCGTCGAGCTGCTCGGTCGGGAGGTCGGCGCCCTGCTCACCACCCAGGAGCACCTGCTCACCCGGGCTCTGGCGGGCGCGTTCGACCTCCAGCCGGACTGAAGGGCTCGCGTGTCGGCGGGGTGCGGCAGCATCGGGGCATGACCTTCGACTTCGAGGCCCCGCTCTGGCTGTGGGAGGCCCGGCGCGCCGAGCGCTGGACCTTCGTCAGCGTGCCGGAGGACGCGTCCGACGAGATCCTCGAGCGGGCCGGCGCGTTCGCGCGCGGGTTCGGGTCGCTGCGCGTCGAGGTCACCGTCGGCGGCACGACCTGGCGGACGTCGATCTTCCCGGACGGCGGGAAGCGGGCGTACTCGCTGCCGATCAAGAAGGCGGTGCGGTCCGCGGAGGGTCTGGAGGTGGGCGGGCCCGTGCGGGTCCGGCTGCGGGTGCTGGACGTCTGACCGCGCGGGCCCGACCCGGAGGCGTCAGGCCGCGAGGTCCACCACGCGCGCCGGCACCGGCTCGACCGCCACGGCCGGCACCTCGGCGACCTGGGCCGCCGCCCGCTCTGCCGCCTCGCGCTGGCGCTGCCGGCGCGCCTTCAGCACGACGGAGACGGCGTGCGCGCCGACGACGGCCCACACGGCGTTGGTGACCACCGACGGCCACACCCCGCTGCTCGCGGCGACCAGGCCCATGAAGAGCCCCGACACGACGTTGGCGAGCTGGTAGCGCCCCGACGTGGGCGCCCACTTCCCGCGGGTGACGAGGACGTAGGCGACGAGGCACGTGACCGCGCCGACCCAGCCGAGCGCGGTGACGAGAGCGGACACGGGCGTACTCCTGGCAAGGCAGAGGGGTGGGTGGAGGGCCGGCCGCGCGGGGTCCCGCGGTTCGCCGGCAGCAGAATCATGCGGCCAGATCGGGTTCAGCACAATCGAATGATGTTGCGACAGGGGTGCAGCAGAACTGAATTAGGATGAAACGGTGCCGACCGACCCCCGCCGCCTCGCCGTCCTGCTCGCCGTGCACCGCGCCGGCGGGGTGCTCGCCGCCGCCGACCTGCTGCACGTGACGCCCTCCGCGGTGTCTCAGCAGATCGCCCGGCTGGAGTCGGAGGAGGGGGTCGCGGTGCTCGACCGCAACCCCCGCGGCGCGACCCTGACAGCCGCCGGCCGGATCCTCGCGGAGGCCGCGGAGCGCATCGAGTCGGAGCTCGTCGAGGCGCGCAAGTCGCTCGCGGAGCTCGGCGGAGAGCTGTCCGGCCGCGTGACCGTCGCGGCGTTCCAGACCGCCATCCGCGCGGTCATCGCCCCGGCGTTCGCCGTCGTCGCCGAGCACCACCCCGGCATCGAGCTGCTCATCGAGGAGCGCGAGCAGGGCGAGTCGATGCGCCGGCTCCGCGAGGGCGACGCGGACATCGTGCTGCTGGAGCGGGACGAGGACGCGGACACGCACGTGCCGCGCGGGCAGCGTGACGTGGTGCTGCTGGAGGAGCCGTGGCGGCTGGTGCTGCCCGGGTCGGTCGCGACGCCCACGCAGCTGTCCGACCTCACGGGCGTGACCTGGCTGGCGGCCGAGCCCCACACCGCCGCGGCGCGGGCGATGGGCCGGGTCACGGCGGCCCTGGGCCCCGTGACCTCGCGGCACCTCTACTACGACTTCGACGTCGCGCTCGCCCTCGTCGCGGCAGGGCAGGGGGTGGCCCTCCTGCCGGCGCTCGCGCTGCAGGGCGAGCTCCCGGACGGCGTGACGGTGGCGACGGTGCCGGGGCTCGGGTCGCGGCGGCTGGTCGCCCGGCACCGCGCGACGCGGCGCGAGCCGGGCCCTGCGGTGGTGGCGGTGATCGACGAGCTGCTGGCCGTGGCATCCGGCATCGACCCGGTGTGACGCCCGCCGGGCGCCCGGCCGACCCCGCCCCTAGGCTCCGGCGCATGGACTGCGACGTCGTGGTGGTCGGGGCCGGACTGGCCGGGCTGACCTGCGCACGGGCCCTGCACGCGCGCGGGCTGGACGTGCGGGTGCTGGAGGCGGGTCCGGCCGTGGGCGGGCGGGTGCGCAGCGAGCAGGTCGACGGGTTCACCCTCGACCGCGGGTTCCAGGTGATCAACCCGGCCTACCCGGCGCTGCGGGACGCGGTCGACGTCGACGCGCTCCGGCTCCAGCCGTTCCTGCCCGGTGTCGCCGTGCGGCGCGACGACGGGCTGGCGGTGCTGGCGGACCCGCGGCGCGCGCCGGCCCGGCTGCGCGAGACGCTCGGCAGCGGCTACGTCCGGGTCGGGGAGCTCGCGGCCCTCGCGCGCTGGGCGGCCCCGGCGCTCGGACCGGTGCGCGCGCTGGAGGCCGGGCCGGACGCCACGCTCGCGGAGTCGCTGACCGCGGCCGGGGTCGACGGGCGGCTGCGGCACGAGGTGCTGGAGCCGTTCCTCGCGGGAGTGCTGGCCGACGAGTCCGGCGCGACGTCGGCGACCTTCGCCCGGCTGGTGGTGCGGTCGATGCTGCGGGGGACGCCCGGGCTGCCGGTCGGGGGCGCGGGTGCGCTGCCCGCGCTGCTCGCGGAGGGCCTGCCGCACGTGGCGACCGGGGCGCGGGTCGCGGCGGTCGAGCGGGTCGACGGCGGTCGGGCGGTGCGGGTCGAGGGCAGCCGGGTACGGGCGCGGGCGGTGGTCGTCGCGGCGGACCCGGTGACGGCGGCCGGCCTCGCCGGGGTCGAGGCGCCGCCGATGCGCGGCCTCACGACGACCTGGTGGGCGGCCGAGGGGATCCCGCGGGTCGACGCGGTCGTGGTCGACGGGCGGCGGCGCGGGCCGGTGGTGGACGCGGCGCTGATCTCCGCGGCCGCCCCGTCGTACGCGCCGGCGGGCGCGCAGCTGGTGCAGGCGACCTCGGTGCTGCCGTCGGGCCCGTGGGACGCCGCGGCCCGCCCCGACCCGGCCGAGGTGCGGCGCCAGGCGGGGGAGATGCTCGGCGCCGACCCGCGGGGCTGGCGCGAGCTCGCGACCCACGAGATCGCGCACGCGCTCCCCGCGGCGACGCCGCCGCTCCGGGTGCGGCAGCCGGTCGACCTGGGCGACGGGCTGTACGTCTGCGGCGACCACCGGGACACGCCGTCGCAGCAGGGCGCGATCGCGTCGGGCCGGCGCGCGGCGCGGGCGGTGGCGCGGCGGCTGCTCGGCGCGTGACGCGGCCTCATCCCCTCCCCATCCTCGCGCTGCCCCCGGATCGATCAGCCGGCGGTGTGAGAACCGGGTGGGGACCGGGGTCGCGGCGCCCTGGCGCCGGCCTCGGCGACCTCGGCGCGGTGAACACGAACCGGCGCTGGACCTGGAAGCTCACGAGGTACAGCACCGCCTCGGTGACGACCTTCGCCGGCAGCAGGCCGACGCCGAGGCCCGTGAGCGCCGCGAGCAGCAGGTAGCTCGCGCCGAGCAGCAGGACGGCGAGCGTCGCGTACCGCGCGGCGGCCCGGCCCCACGGCACCCGGCGGGTCGCGCCGCGGCCGTGCGGCCCGCCCCGGCCCGTGCGCCCGAACACGACCACCCGGTTGACCGCGAAGTTCACCCCCGCGCTCAACACGCGCGCCCCGAGCACCGACGCCGCCAGCGACCCGGTCGCCGCGTGCAGCGCCAGCAGCGCCACGGTGTCGATCGCGAACGCCGACAGCGACGACAGCGAGAAGAGCAGCAGCGGCGCGAGGACGCGCGCGGAGTCGGCGAGCGGCCGGAAGTGCGACGACGCGTTGCCCTCCAGGTAGATCGTGGCGATCTCGACCTCCTCGACCGGCTGCCCCTCGGCCGCGGCGCGCAGCAGCAGGTTCTGCTCGTACTCGAAGCGCTCGCCGCGCACGCTCCGCAGCCAGGGCAGCAGCGCGGCCGGGTAGCCACGCAGGCCGGTCTGGGTGTCGCGGAGCCGCAGCCCGGTGGCGAGGTGGAACACCCGAGCGGTGACCCGGTTGCCGAGGACCGACCGCGCGGGCACCCGCCCGGTGAACGCGCGCACGCCCAGCACGGTCGCGGGCCGGTCGGCCGGCTGCGCGTCCAGCGCGGCGGCCACCCGGAGCACGTCGGCGACCGAGTGCTGCCCGTCGCTGTCGGCGCACACGACGGGCTCGCCGGGGAGGCGCCGCTCGGCGTGGGCGAACCCGGTCCTGAGCGCGCAGCCCTTCCCGCGGTTGCCGGGGTGGGTCAGCACCGTGCAGCCCTGTGCGCGGACCCGGTCGAACAGGGGTCGGTACGCCGGGCCGGAGCCGTCGTCGACCACCAGGACGCGCACGCCGGGCGCGGAGGCCCGCAGGTCGCCGACCAGCCGCACCAGGCGGTCGTCGGGCTCGTAGGCGGGGACCAGGACGATCACGGCTCAGCCCCCGATGTACAGGATGTCGGAGGTGCCGCGTTCGGTGCCGTTGCCGAGCGGGTCGTTCACGAGCGAGCCGTCGAAGTACATCGTCGAGGAGCCGCCGCCGTCGATGTTGTAGGCCGTGGTGGCGCCGAGCGACTGCATGATCTCGGCCAGCTCGGTCATGTCGACGCCGGCCGAGTACCCGGGCGACCGGCCGTCCACGACGACGAACACCAGGTGGTTGTCGTCGACCACGCCGACCGCGGTGCGCGGCTGGTCGCCCTGGATCGAGTGGTTGCCGACGTTGGTGTCGACCTCCACGTCCTCGATGCCGTCGACGACCTGCCCGTCCTCGACCAGCGCCGGCCCGAACGACAGCGTGTTCCACACCCCGTCCGCGACCAGCGCGTCGGCCGTCGTGGCGGTCTCGTCGTAGACCTCGACGTGGCCGTCCGTGTAGAACGCGAGGCCCTCGCGGGCGCCCTCGTCGCGGTAGACGACGCCGTTCCGGATCACGATGCCGGTGTCCCGGAACCCGTAGTAGTCGCCGTTGATCGCGAACACCGCGTCGTTGTCCTCGGCGATGGCGGAGGTGGTCGCGGTGATGTTGGTGCCGAACTGGTTGTTCGCGAAGGCCGAGCGGAGCACGGTGGCGTCGGACAGGGTCACGTCGGCGACGTAGGAGGTGACCTGGTCGTCGCCGCTGCCGGTCACGACCGTCGAGATGCTGATGCTCGCGTCGTCGGACTCGTAGGTGGTGCCCGTGACGGTCCCGCCGGTGCCGGTCGCGTCGTCGTCGGTGGTCGTCGTGCCGTTCTGCGCGGCCTCGTAGGCCTGGACGTCCGCGATCTCGACGTGGTCGACCACGAACCGGTCGAGGGCCCAGGCCGACCCGCCGCCGACGGCGAGCAGCAGGACGAGCGTCGAGACCAGCAGGGAGCGGCGGAGCCGGCGGCGGCGCGGGGGCCGGCCGGCGGGCTCGCCGTCGGGTCGGGTGCGGGGGTGTCGGGTCATGCGGACAGGTCTACGGAGCCCGCTCAGGGCGGCCCGGTGCGGGCGCTGTGCGCCCCGTGTGAGACGTCGGGCGCGGCGTCACACGCCCGCGCACACGCCGCGGGGGTTCCGTGGTCCGCATCCGGGCACCGGCACGAGGGCCGGGCCCCAGGGCGAGGAGCAGGTGGACGAGATGATGACGATCGTCGGGGGAGCGCGCGCGACGGACGACGCGGCCGTGTCGGCCCTCAAGCAGCGGCACCGGACGATGTGGGCGCTGGGCGACTACCCGGCGCTCGCGGCCGAGGTGGTCGGCGGCCTGGGTCCGGTGCTGGTCGGCGCGGTGGGCGTGCGGCCCGGGGAGCGGGTGCTCGACGTGGCCGCCGGGACGGGGAACGCGGCCGTCCCCGCGGCGCTCGCGGGCGGTCGGGTGGTGGCGTCGGACCTCACGCCCGCGCTGCTCGACGCCGGGCGCCGGGCGGCGGAGGCGCGGGCGATCGCGCTGGACTGGCGGGAGGCGGACGCCGAGGCGCTGCCGTTCCCGGCCGGGTCGTTCGACGTGGTCACGTCGTGCATCGGGGTGATGTTCGCCCCGCGGCACGCCGTCGCCGCCGCGGAGCTGCTCCGGGTCTGCCGGCCCGGTGGGCGGGTCGGGCTGCTCTCGTGGACGCCGACCGGGTTCATCGGGCGGCTGTTCGCGACCATGAAGCCGTACCTGCCGGCGCCGCCGCCCGGCGTGCAGCCGCCGCCGCTGTGGGGCGACGAGGCGCACGTGCGCGACCTGCTCGGCGCCGGGGTCGAGGACGTCCGGGTCGAGCGCCGGTCGCTGCCCGTCGACGCGTTCGGCACGCCGGAGGCGTTCCGCGACTACTTCGCCACCCGGTACGGCCCGACGATCGCCGCGTACCGCGCGGTGGCCGACGACCCGGACCGGACGGCCGCGCTCGACGCGGACCTGGTCGCGCTGGCGAGGGACGCGGCCCGGGTCGGGCCCGGCGGGGGCATGTCCCTCGCGTGGGAGTACCTGCTCGTGACCGCCCGCCGGACGAGCGCCCCCGCGTCTTGACGGCGGCGAGACGACGGCGGCAGTGTGAGCCAGGTCACAGCACTGCGCAGCCCGGCAGAAGGAGTCCGCCATGCCCACGCGCCTCAACCCGTACCTCGGCTTCCGTGACACGGCGCGGGAGGCCATGGAGTTCTACCGGTCCGTGTTCGGCGGCGAGCTCACCGTCAGCACCTTCGGGGACTTCCAGGCCAGCGACGACCCGGCCGAGAAGGACAAGGTCATGCACGCCCAGCTCGAGACGCCCGGCGGCCTCGTCCTGATGGCGTCGGACACCCCGAACGCCATGCCGTACACCCCGGGCGACAACTTCTCGGTCTCGCTCAGCGGCGGCCCTGACTCGGAGGCCGAGCTGCGGGGGTACTGGGACAAGCTGTCCGACGGCGGGAACGTGGTCGAGCCCCTGGCCACGGCGCCGTGGGGCGACGCGTTCGGGATGGTGGCGGACAAGTTCGGCACGATGTGGCTCGTGAACATCGCGGGGAACGCGGGCTGACCCCGGGGGCGGTCGCCCTGCTCGGCCCGCCGGCGATCCGGCGGGCCGAGCAGGGCGCACCCGGGCGCCCGGGACCGCGCGGCAGCAAGGCGTGGCTGCTGCTCGCGTACCTGGTGCTGGCCGGCCGCGCGGTGCCGCGGAGCCGGCTGACCGGGCTGCTGGTCGGCGACGCGGACGACCCCGGGGCGGCGCTGCGGTGGAACCTGTCGCAGCTCCGCCGCGCGCTCGACGGCGTCGCGGACCTGGGCGGGGACCCGCTCGTGCTCGACCTGAGGCCGGGCACGGTCGTCGACGTCCGGGTGCTGGCGTCCGGGGCGTGGGCCGAGGCGCTCGCGCTGCCCGGGTTCGGCGGCGCGCTCCTGGAGGGGGTGACGCCGCGCGGCGGTGCGGCGCTCGAGCTCTGGCTCGCGGCGGAGCGGGAGCGGGTCGCGGGCCTGACCGCGGCGATCCTGCACGAGGCCGCGCACGCCCGGCTCGCCCGCGACGACGCCGCCGGGGCCGTCGACCTCGCGGCGCGGCTGGTCGCGGCCGAGCCGCTGGCGGAGCGCGGGCACGAGCTGTGGGCCCGCGCGCTGGTCGCCGCGGGCGACCGGGCCGGGGCCGCGCGGCGGGTGGCCGAGTGCCGCGCGCTGTTCCGGCGCGAGCTCGGGGTCGAGCCGTCGCCGAGCCTCGCCGCGGCGCTCCGCGCCCCGGGGCCGGCCGCCCCCGGCACGCCCGCCGCGGTCGACGCCGCCGTGGAGGGCGGCGAGGGGGCGGCGCACGTCGGGGCGTACGAGCGCGCGATCGACCTGCTGCGCGCCGGGGTGGACGGCGCGCGGGACCTCGGCGACGACGCCCGGCTCGCGACCGCGCTGGGCGCGCTGGGCCGGGTCCTGGTGCACGGCGTCCGCGGGAGCGACGAGGAGGCGGTCGCGGTCCTGCACCAGGCGCTCGTCGCGGCGCGCCGCAGCGGGTCCGCCGACGTGGCCGCCCGGGCCGCGCTCGAGCTCGGGCACGTCGAGACGCTGCGGGGGCGGTACCCGCGCGCCGGCATGTGGTTCCGCCGGTCGCGCGAGCTGGGCGGCGACGACGCCCGGCTGCGCGCCTGGGTCGGGGTGTTCGACGGCATCGGGCGCAGCGACCAGGCCGACTACGCCGGGGCGGCCGCCGTGCTGGCGGAGGCGACCGAGGACGCGCGGTCGGCCGGTGACCTGCGGGCGGAGGCGTACGCCCTGACCGCCCTCGGCCGCCTGCGGGTGCTGCGCGACGAGCCGGGCCCGGCGCTCGCGGCACTGGACCGCGCGTGCGCCGTCGCGCAGGACCTCGGCTGGACATCGTTCCTCCCGTTCCCGCGGTCCCAGCGCGCCGAGGTGCTGCTCCGGGCGGGCGACCTGGCCGCCGCCGAGGCGGGGTTCGAGGGGGCGTACGCGCTGGCCTGCCAGGTCGGCGACCCGTGCTGGGAGGGCTACGCGCTGCGCGGGCGCGGCCTGCTCGCGGCGGCCCGCGGCGACGACGCCGCCGCGCTCGAGCTGCTGACGGCCGCGCCGGGCGCCTGCCGCCGGCAGCGCGACGCGCACGACTGGGTGGAGGCGCACTGCCTGGACGCGCTGTGCGGGTTCGCGGTGCCGCGCGCGGTGCCGGGGGCGGCGGGCTGGGTCGACGAGCTGGAGGCGTTCGCGGCGCGCCGCGGGATGCGGGAGCTCGTGGCCCGGGCGGGCCGGCACCGGGCGGCCCTCGGGCAGCCGGGGGCGGCGGAGCACGCCGCGGCCCTGGTGGCGGGGATCGACAACCCGGCCCTGACCGCCGCGCCGGCCGGGGGCTGAGCGCCTCGTGCCGGGCGTCCCGGGACGGTCGCGCCGCCGGGGGCGTCGTTCGCCGAGTTCGGTCCTTCCCGCCGAGTTCGGTGCCCCTGGCCACCGAACTCGGCCGGAGCCACCGAACTCACGGTGCCGGGCGGCGCCGGGGTCAGACGCCCGGCGCGCACGCGCCCTGGCCGAGCGCCGCGAGCCCCGCGAGGTCGCCCGCCTGGAACGTCGACACCGTCGCCACGGGGTTCATCAGCTGGGTGGGGTCGTCGACGTGGTCGAGGCCGACGAGGTGCGCGAGCTCGTGCCGCAGCACCGCCGGCCACGGCGTCGCGGTCAGCCCGGGCTGGAGCAGGTCGGTGTCGAGGTAGACCGCGCCGGACACGTGCGACGTCCGGCCGCGGGCGTCGGTCACCGACTGCGGGCCGCCGACCCCGACCACGCCGCCGGCGAGGGACGGCACCGTCGCCGCGTCGGTGAACCGGACGAGGACCGGCGCCCAGCGGTCGCCGTACCGGTCGGGGAGGAACGCGTCCCGGTCGGGCTCGGCGGGCTCCGCCACGACGCCGTCGTCCGTGAACGTCAGACCGGTCGCCGCGGCGATCTCCGCCGTCGCCGCCTGCACCTGCGCCGCGAAGTCCGCGGGCGCCCCGGTCGGGTCCACGACGACGTGGATCGGGCGGCAGGGGGACCACGTCACCGGGACCGTGGCGCCGGTGCTGTCCTGCTGGGTCGCGAGGAACGCGAACGACGTCGCCGGTGCCGCGGGGACGACGGCGGGCGCGAGCCGCTCGTCCGCCTCCTCGACGCCCGGGCGCGGGTGGTCGCGCGCGGCCGCCGGGACGAGCGCCAGCCAGGGGGCCTCGACGCCGAGCGCCGGCAGCCACCGGGTGCCGTAGACGGCCGCGATCGTGAGCACGACCAGCCAGGGCAGCACGGTCGCGGCGCGCCGGCGCCGCCGCACGGGCAGCGGCGCCGGCGACCACGCGCGCGGGTCGGACGACGGGGCCCAGCCCGGCGGGGGTCGGTCGCGGCGACGGAACGGCACACCGTCCCATCGGCCTCCGGGGCGGGCGGGTTGAGCGGCGCCGCCGCGCGGGGCCGACGCCCCTACGCCTTCCGGCCCCGCCCACGGTGATCGTCGTGGGCGGGGCCGGAAGGCGTCGTCGGGGCGGAGGCGGGCCTCAGTCCTCCAGGTCGTCCAGGAGGCCGCCGCCGACCCAGTCGTCGATCGCGACCTCGTCGGCCTCGGTCAGCTCCATCCGCGCGCCCCGGCAGAGCCCGACGACGTTGTCCGCCCAGGCCTCCGCCACGTCGACCGCGGTGACCGTGTCGTCGAGCTCGAGCCCGACGTAGAGCACCCCCGAGATGACGGTGTTGACGGTCGACCGGCCCACGGCGGCGCCCGCCGCCTGGCAGGCGTCGCGGACCCGGCGGGCCGTGGCGGTGCGCTCGAACGGGTGCGCCCGCACGTCGTCCGCGAGGGCGGTCAGCAGGACGCGGTAGTTGTCCTTGCTGAGGCCCGGGGTGTCGGTGACGGCGACGACCTGGCGCTGCAGCGCCGACGCGTCGGTGCCCGCGGGGCCCTCGGCCGCGGCGCCCGGGAGGTCCGCCTCGCCGAACCGCTTCGGGTCCCAGACGTACCCGGGCGACGGCCGCGCGGCCACGCCCAGCTCGGGCACGGCCTCGCCCAGCCAGGGCAGGAAGCCGCCGGTGCCGGCCCAGCGGGTGCTGGGCAGCGTCGGGTCGGCCTTCTGCGCGGCCTGCGCGACGGCGCCGGTCGGCACGGGGCGGTCGGCGGACCGGACGCGCTGCAGCACGGCCCGGCGCGCCGCGAGGGAGCCGGGGGAGCCCGTCGCGGGGTTCGGCTCGTCGCGGCGCGCCCCGCCGCGGGACCCGGGGCCCGCGGGCTCGGGCGCGGGCGCGACCTCCGACGACGACGCCGCCGCCGGCTCCGGCTCGGCCGCGGCGGCGGGCTGCTCGGGCGCCGGCGCCGCGTCCGTGGCCTCGGCGGCACCCCGGCCGGCCGTCACCAGCTCCGCCAGGTCGTCGGCCGTGATGACGGTGTCCGCGACGGCCCGGTACGCGCTGGCGGCCGGGCTCGCGGTGATGATCGTGACCCGCCGGTCGGCCGCCCGGCACCGCTGCACCAGCGGGGTGAAGTCGGCGTCGGCGGACACGATGACGAACTCGTCGTACCGGGTGTCGCCGTCGAGCGCGTCGACGGCGTCCAGCACGAGGTTGATGTCGGCGCTGCTCTTGCCCTGCTGGGTGAGCGACGGGCAGTCGACGACCTGGAACCCGGCGCGCGTGAAGTTCGGGCGGAACCGGCTGAAGACCGAGGGGTTGAGGTAGCAGGCGCGCACGAGGAACCGGCGGGTGAAGTCGCCGTCCGCGTCGCTGCCGCTCTCCAGCTCGGACAGCCAGTGCCCGGGGTCGGTCGCGAACGCCTCGGCGGCGTCGGGGTCCAGGCGGCGCAGGCCGATGTAGACGTTGTCGAAGTCGACGAACATGGCCGTGCGCAGGCGGCGCGGCGTGTCGAGGCGGCTGGGGTCGAGGGCTGACGTCACGTCGCCATCCTGCCGCGAAACCGGCCGGGCCGCCCCGCTCGTACACTGTCCCGGTGCCGAGCGGGACCAGGTGGTGAGCAGTGGACGTCCGTGACCTCCTGGCTGCACCCGACCTCGGGCTGAGCGTCGTGGCCGCCGAGCCGGACGCGCTCGACCGCCCGGTGACCGCGGCGTACATCACCGACCTGCCGGACCCGTCGCGGTTCCTGTCGACCGGCGACGTCGTGCTCACCAGCGGCCTGTGGCTCGACCGGCCGGACGGCGCGGCGACGTTCCTCGGCGCCCTGGCGCAGCAGAACGTGGCGGCGGTCGTCCTCGGGCTGATCGAGATCGGGGTGATCCCCGACGAGGTGATCGCGATCTGCCGGGCCCGCGGGCTCACCCTGCTCACGGTGTCGCCCGGCGTGTCGTTCCGCCGGATCGCCGACGAGATCGCCGCCCGCCAGCCGGGTTCCGCGGCCGGGCTGGCGAACCGCACGATGCGGTTCAGCCGCCGGATCGCCGACACGGTGTCCCGCGGCGGCGGCGTCGCCGAGCTGCTGGCGCAGTTCACCACGGAGTTCGCGGTCGGCTGCTGGGTGATCGACGAGACCGGGATGCTGCTCGCCACCGCGGGCGCGGCCCCGGACCGGGCGCAGGTCGCCGAGCAGTGGAACGCGGTGATCGCCCGCGAGCACGACCGGCGCGTCATCCTGCCCGGGGAGGGCACGGAGCACGGGCCGGCCACGATCGTCCGCACCGGCGCCCGCGACCGGTCCGGGTTCTTCGGCTGCTGGGGCGACCACCGGTCCTTCTCGGACGAGGTGGCCCTCGCGCTGGACGCGGTCGTGGGCGCGCTGCGCGTCGAGATGGAGCTCGCCGCCCGCTGGCGGGAGACCCGGGACGCCCAGGTCGCCGCGCTGATCACGGCGATCCGCGACGCCGAGGCGTCGCCCGGCGCGATCTCGGCGCGGATGCGCCTGGAGGGCATGGCGCCGTCGGACGAGACGACGATCGTCGCGGCGCGGGTCGACGACCCCCGGTTCCCGCGCGCCGCCGTGCTGGAGATGCTGCAGCGCACGCTCACCGCCCGGGGGCACCGGGTGCTCGGCTGCCGGTTCGACGACCAGGCGATCCTGCTGGTCAACGGCGCGGGCGACGACCAGCGGCCGCTCGCCGAGCACCTGGCCGAGGAGTACCTGCTGCTGCTCGACGGCCGGCAGCTGCGGGTCGGCATGAGCGACCCGGTCAGCGGGGTCAGCCGGCTGAACTCGGCCATCGCCACGGCGGTGGAGCGGGTGCAGAACGCCGCCGGCACCGAGCCCGTGGTGGTGTCGACGTCGCTGCACGTCCAGACGCACCGGGCGCTGCTGCGGATGCTCGGCGAGAGCACCCGGTCCGGCTACGCCCGCGAGGTGCTCGCCCCGCTGCTGTCCTACGACGAGCGGCACAACGCGGACCTGGTGGGCACGCTCCGGGCGTTCCTCGACGGCGGCGGCGCGTGGCAGGAGACCGCGAGGCAGCTGCACCTGCACACGAACACGCTCCGCTACCGGATCGCCCGCATCGAGGAGCTGACCAACCGCGACATGAGCACCATGTCCGACCGGGTCGACCTGTTCCTCGCGATGACCTGCCTGGACGAGACGGACTGACTCAGGCGAAGTGCATCGTCGGGATGCCGTACGCGCGCGGGTCCGGCACGCGGAGCAGCGCCGGCGCGACGACCTCCTCGACCAGCACCTCGACGGTGTAGTGCGTCTCGGCGCTCAGCACGTGCCCGGCGAACCCCGCCGCGGCGGCGTTCTTCACCCCGACGGCCAGGTGCAGGTGCGGCGTGGGGGTGCCGGTCTCGGCGTCCCACAGGATCGTGCCGCTGCCGATGCCCTCGGTGTAGGTCACGGTGACCTCGTGGGGGAGCGGCGGCTCCTGGTCGGCGACCGGCACGTCGGCGGCGATGAACCGCGCGGTGCGGAACGCCCCCGAGAACACGGGCACGAAGCCCTGGCGGATGCCGTGCGCGCGGCATGCCTCCGTCAGCGCCGCCAGCACCTCGTCGCCCGGCTCCAGCACGACCGCCACGCGCCGGCCGGTGGTCACCTCGGTGCTCCGCACGCTCAGACCTCCGCGGGGTCGAGGGCGAGGGCGGGCACGGCGGCGCCGATCGCCTCGGCGTGCGCGCGGATCTCGGCGAGCAGGGCGGCCTTGCCGGCGTCGGGCAGGAAGGACGACGCCACGGCGTTGGCGGCGAGCACGCCCACCTGGTCCTCGGTGACCGTCCCGGCGGCGACCAGCGCGCGCACGTTGTCGTCCAGGTACCCGCCGAAGTACGCCGGGTCGTCCGAGTGCACGGACGCGCGCAGCCCCTCGTCGAGCATCACCGCGATCGGGTGGTCCGCCAGGTCGGGCTCGGCGGTGCGCAGCGCGAGGTTGGACAGCGGGCACACGGTCAGCGGGGTGCGGGTGGCGCGCAGGTGGGCGACGAGCTCGACGTCCTCCAGCGCGCGGTTGCCGTGGTCGATCCGCTCCGCGCCGAGGATGTCCAGCGCCTCCCAGACGTAGTCCGGGCCGCCCTCCTCGCCGGCGTGCGCGACGCGGCGCAGGCCCTCGGCGGCGGCGCGCTCGAACACGTCGCGGAACAACGCGGGCGGGAAGCCGACCTCGCTCGAGTCCAGGCCGACCGCGAGCAGCAGGGAGCGGTGGGGGAGCACGGCCTCGAGCGTCGCCATGGCGGCCTCGGGGCCGAGGTGCCGGAGGAAGCAGACGATCAGCCCGCCCGACATGCCGTGGGCGGCGCGGGCGTCGGCGAGCGCCGCGGACAGCCCGAGCAGCACGTCCTCGACCGGGACGCCGCGAGCGGTGTGCGACTGCGGGTCGACGAAGATCTCGGCGTGCCGGACGCCGGCCGCGGCGGCGCGCGCCAGGTACCGCGCGCCGAGGTCCTGGAAGTCCTGCCGGGTGCGCAGCACGTCGAGGTTCGCGTAGTACACGTCCAGGAAGTCCTGCAGGTCGCGGAACGGCGCGCCCCGCCCGGCCCCCGCGGGGACGGGCAGCCCGTTGCGGTCCGCCAGCGCGCGGATGAGGTCGGCGTCCAGCGTGCCCTCGATGTGCACGTGCAGTTCAGCCGTCGGCCACACGTCCTGCTCCCGGTCGTTCGTCGGTCGTCGCGGACAGGTGGTCCACGCTTGCCGGGAAGCCAACCACAGGCCCGTGGCCTGCGGCCTCGTGCGATCCACCAACGACCCGGGCGCGCTCCGGCCCCCCGGGCTGGGCGATCCGCCGGGCCCGGGCGGCGGCGACCCCGTCGTGTGACGCGGACGTGACGCGCTCGGTGGGTCGCACAAGGGACCGCACCGCGGGGGCGCGGTGAGTTCGGAGGATCCCACATGGCGACGGCCGAGCCCGGGCCTGTCGAATGGGGGCAGCCGCCGGGTCGCCCCGGCGCGACCCTCCCCCTGGCACCGCGGCCGCCCGTAGCCGCGGGCGCCGCACGACGTGATCGAGGTTGACGTGACCCGTTCCTTCACCGCGCGCCCCCGGCGCCGGATCGCCGGCCTGGCCGCCGCCGTGGCCGCCGCGGGCCTGCTGCTCTCGGCCTGCTCCTCGGACGACACCGCCGGCTCGACCGGCGACGCGTCCGGCGCCGCCGAGTCGTTCGACGCCGTGAGCGTCCAGCTGTCCTGGCTGAAGAACCAGCAGTTCGCCGGCGAGTACCTCGCGGTGGAGGACGGCCTGTACACCGACGCGGGCTTCGCGGACGTCACGCTGACCGCGGGCGGCTCCTCGGCCACCTCCGCCGAGGCGGCCGTCGCGTCCGGCCAGGCGTTCGTCGGCCTCTCCTCGCCGCTGATCACCGCTCCGGCGATCCAGAGCGGCGCCGCGCTGAAGATCGTCGGCGCGACCTACCAGCAGAACCCGTTCGCGCTGGTGTCGGCCGCCTCCGCGCCGATCGCGGGCCCGGACGACCTGGCGGGCAAGACCATCGCCGTGTCCGACTCGAACACGCTGGTGTGGAACGCGTTCCTCGCCGCCAACGACATCGACGCCTCCGAGGTCACGACGGTGCCGCTGTCCGACACCTCGATGCTCACTACGGGCCAGGTGGACGGCTTCATCGGCTACACCACGACCGGCGCCGCCGCGCTGTCCGCGGCCGGCTTCGAGGCCACCGAGTTCCTGCTCGCCGAGAACGGGCTGCCGATGGTCGGCGAGGTGCTCGTCACCTCCCAGGAGGCCATCGACGAGCGCCCGGAGGAGGTCAAGGCGTTCCTGCTCGCCACGGCCGAGGGCTGGCGCGCGGCGCTGGACGACCCGGAGCGCGCCGTGGACCTGACCGTGAACACCTACGGCAAGGAGCAGCAGTACGACGCCGACGCGATCACGCTGTCCTTCGACCGCCAGGCGACGCTGATCGAGTCCGACGAGACGGCGACGAACGGCCTGCTCACCATCAGCGACGAGCTGCAGGAGGGCACCATCGCCTCGCTCGGCTACGCCGGCGTCGACATCACGGCCGACGAGCTGTTCGACCTCTCGCTCCTCGACGAGGTGTACGCCGAGAACCCGGACCTGCTGTCGTGACCGACCCCCAGTCCACGCCCGCCCCCGTGCTGCCGGCTCCCTCGGCCGCGGGGGCGGGCGTGCCCGCGTCCCCGGGCATCGAGATCACCGGCCTGGGCAAGGAGTTCCGCTCCGGCCGCCGGTCCGTGACCGCGCTCGAGGACGTGAGCCTGTCCACCCCGCGCGGCTCGTTCCTGTCGCTGCTCGGCCCGTCCGGCTGCGGCAAGTCGACGATCCTGCGCATCCTCGCGGGCCTCGAGACGCCGACGTCGGGCACGGTCGCCGTCAACGGCACGCCCGTCGCGACCGGGAAGCGCGCCGACGGCATGGGCATCGCGTTCCAGGACCCCGCCCTGCTGCCGTGGCGGTCGGTGCAGAAGAACATCCGGCTGCCCCTGGAGATCCAGAAGCGGAAGGACGACGGGATCGTCGACGAGCTGATCGAGCTGGTCGGCCTGTCCGGCTTCGAGAAGTCCCGCCCGGCGCACCTCTCCGGCGGCATGCGGCAGCGCGCGTCGATCGCCCGGGCGCTCGCGGTGCGGCCCGACTTCCTGCTGCTGGACGAGCCGTTCGGCGCCCTCGACGACATGACCCGGCAGCGGCTCAACTTCGAGCTGCAGCGGATCTGGACCGAGCGGTCCGCGACGACGCTGATGGTCACGCACGGCATCGCCGAGGCGGCGCTGCTGTCCGACTACGTCGCCGTGATGTCGGCGCGCCCGGGCCGGATCGTCGAGGTCGTCGAGATCCCGTTCGAGCGCCCGCGCACGCCGGAGATGATGCGGACGAAGGAGTTCCACGAGGTGGTCGACCACCTGTCGGGGCTGCTGTTCTCCCCGGGGTCCGCCGGCAAGGGCGACGAGTGAGCGTCGCCGTCGCGCGGTTCCGCGGCGCCCTGGCCCGCCCGTGGGTCGGCGGCACCGTCGGCATCGTGCTGCTGGTCGCGCTGTGGTGGGCCATGACCGCCGGCCTGGAGAACAGCACCTCGTTCCCGTCGCCGGTCGACGTGGCCCGCTCCGCGGTCGCGGACGGCTGGCCGTTCTACGAGGCCAACGTCGTCCCGACGCTCACCCGCGCCGCGCAGGGCTACCTGTGGGGCAACCTGGCGGGCCTGGCGCTGGCGGCGGTCGTGCTCGTGGTGCCGCGGCTGGAGGACGTGATCACGCAGATCGGCGTGATCTCGGCCTGCCTCCCGGTGACCGCGATCGGCCCGATCGTCATGGTGATCTTCGGCGGCCGCGCCTCGGCGATCTTCCTGGGCGCCCTCCTGGTGTTCTTCACGACGCTCGTCGGCGCCATCCTCGGGATGCGCTCCGCGAGCCGCAGCTCGCTGGACCTCGTCGCCGCGTACGGCGGCGGCCGGTGGACGCAGATCCGCAAGGTCCAGCTCATGTCGGCGCTGCCGGCGATCGTCACCGCCCTGCAGGTGGCGGTCCCGGCAGCGCTGCTCGGCGCCGTCGTCGGGGAGTACCTCGGCGGCATCGACGCGGGCATCGGCGTGGCGCTCAACGCGGCGCAGCGCCAGATCCAGCCCGACCGCGTGTGGGCGCTGAGCATCCTGGCCGGTCTGATCGCGCTCGGCGGCTACGCGCTCGTCGGCCTGGTCGGGCGGGTCCTCACCCCCTGGGCGAAGGAGAAGCGCGGATGAGCGGCGGGACGGGGCGGTTCGTCGCCCGCCGGGTCGGCACCCTCGCGGCGGCCGTGGTCGTCGCGCTCGCGCTCTGGGTCGCGGTGCTGGAGGCGTTCGACGTCAGCCCGCTGATCGGGAAGCGGCCGTGGGACGTGTTCGCCTACGTCGTCACCGCCGAGGGCGCGGCGGACCACCGCGCGACCATCGCCGCCGACCTCGCGGTCACCGTGCGGGACGCCGGCATCGGCTACCTCGTCGGCCTGGCCGCCGCGTTCGGCCTCGCGGTCGTGTTCTGCGTGTCGCCGGTGCTGGAGCGGATCGTCATGCCGACCGCGATGGTGCTGCGGTCCATCCCGCTCGTGGTGCTGACGCCCCTGATCACGCTGATCTTCGGCATCGGCCAGGCCGGCGTGACCGCGATCGTCATCCTCGTGGTGTTCCTGCCCGCGCTGGCCAACATCCTGTACGGCCTGCGCAGCGTCTCCGGGGAGCACCGGGACCTGGTGCTCGCGTACGGCGGGTCGTCCTGGACGGTGCTCCGCAAGGTGGCGCTCCCGGCGGCGGTGCCGTCGACGCTGGCCTCCGCGCGGATCGCCGTCCCGTCGGCGGTCACCGGCGCGATGATCGCCGAGTGGCTGTCCACCGGGCAGGGCCTGGGCGGCGCGATCTCCAAGGCCGCGGGCTCGTTCGGCTACGACGCGATGTGGGCCTCGGCGATCACGGTCGCCGCGGTGACGATGCTGGCGTACGCGGTGCTCAGCATCGTGGACACGCTGGTGCAGGAGCGGATCGGGCAGCTGTCGTGACGGCGCCCGGAGCGGCCGGGGCGTCCGAGGCGTCCGTGACGCTCGTGCTGCGCGGCGGGACCGTCGTCGACGGCACCGGCGCCGCGCCCGTCGTCGCGGACGTGCTGGTCGCCGGCGACCGGGTCGCGGCCGTCGGCCCGGGCCTCGCGGCCACGGCGCCGACCGGGGCCCGGGTCGTCGACGCCGCGGGGCTCGTCGTCGCGCCCGGGTTCATCGACGCGCACACCCACTCGGACGTCGTGCCGTTCATGGCCGCGGCCCAGCCGTTCAAGGTGCTGCAGGGCGTGACCACCGAGGTGGTCGGCAACTGCGGCAACTCGGCGGCCCCGCTGGTCGACGACCGAGCGGTCGAGCTGCACCGGCCGATCTCCTCGACGGTGGCCGCCGGGGTGTCCTCCTGGCCGCGGACGTTCGGGGAGTACCTGGACGCCGTCGAGGAGCACGGGCCGACGACGCACGTCGCCTCGCTGGTCGGGCACCACACGCTGCGGATCAGCGCGAACGGCATGGCCGAGCGGCTGGCGCCGGGCGCGCTGGACCGGATGGCGGAGCTCGCGGACCAGGCGTTCGCCGACGGCGCGTTCGGGTTCTCGACCGGGCTGATCTACGCGCCGGGCGTGTACGCCGACACCGACGAGGTCGCCGCGCTGGCCGCCGTCGCCGCCCGCTGGGGCCGGCCCTACGCCACGCACATGCGGGACGAGGGCGACGGCCTGGCCGACTCGCTGGCGGAGACGTTCGACGTCGCCCGGCGCACCGGCGTCCGGGTGCAGGTCTCGCACTGCAAGGCCGCCGGCCGGCGGAACCACGGTCGGGCGGGCGATCTGCTCGCGGCGCTCCGGGCCGCCCGGGCCGCGGGGGTCGACGCGCACGGCGACGCCTACCCGTACACGACGGGGGAGAGCTTCCTCACCGCGCTGCTGCCGGCGGAGGCGCAGGTGGGCGGGCGGTCGGAGCTGGTGCGGCGGCTGTCCGACCCGGCGACCCGCGCGGCCCTGCTGGAGCGGGCACTGGCCGGCGGCCCCGGGGCCGGCTCCTGGATCCAGACCACCCCGGCCGGTGTGCTGCTGTCCATGCACACCGACGCCGCCCTGCTCGGCCGGAGCGTCGCCGACGTCGCCGCCGAGCGCGGCCTCGAGCCGTGGGACGCGCTGTGCGACCTGGTGCTCGCCGACCCCGGCGCGATGATGGTCTACGAGCTGATGGCCGAGGAGGACGTGCGCGCGATCCTCGCGGACCCCCTGATCGCCATCGGCTCGGACAACTCCGTCCCGGTCGGCAACGCGCACCAGCGGGGGTGGGGCTGCTTCCCGACCGTGCTCGGCCGGTACGTGCGGGACCTCGGCGTCCTCGACCTCGCGGAGGCGGTGCGCAAGATGACCTCGCTGACCGCCGACGCGCTCGGGCTGCCCGACCGCGGGCGGCTGGTCCCGGGCGCGATCGCGGACGTCGCGGTGTTCGACCCGGCGATCGTGGGGCACCCCGGGACGCCGCAGCGGCCGTGGGAGCGGCCCACGGGCGTGGTGTGCACGGTGCTGGCCGGGACCGTCGTGGTGGACGGCGGGGAGTTCACCGGGGTGCGCGCCGGGCGCGTGCTGCGGGCGGGGCGGCCGGAGCCGGTCGGCCGCGCGGACGCGGCGGGGGTCGGCGCGTGACGGGCCGGCACGCCGCCGGGTCCGGGGCGCCGCCCGCCGCGGCCGCCGCCGACCTCGAGCTGCCCGTCATGCTGCTGCGCGACGACGCGGTCGAGCACAACGTCCGGACGATGGCCGACTGGTGCCGCGCCGCGGGCGTGCAGCTCGCCCCGCACGCCAAGACCCACCTGTCCCGCGACCTCGTCCGCCGGCAGACCGCCGCGGGCGCGTGGGGCTTCACCGCCGCGACGCCCGCGCAGGTCCGCACGCTCGCGGGCTGGGGCGTCGCCCGGGTGCTGCACGCGAACGTGCTGGTCGACCGCGGGTCGATCGCCTGGGTCGCCGAGCACCTGCTCGCGGCCGGCTCCGCCACCGAGTACCTCTGCTACGTCGACAGCGACGCGGGCCTGGACCTGCTGCTGACCGAGCTCGACCGGCTCCGGCCCGACCGGCCGCTGCCGCTGCTGCTGGAGCTCGGGTTCCCCGGCGGCCGCACGGGCGTGCGGGACGACGTCGCCGCGCTCGCGCTGGCCGCGCGGGTCGCGGGCGCCGAGCGCGTCCGGCTCGCGGGCGTCGCCGCGTTCGAGGGCCTGATGCCCGTGGGCGACGACCCCGGCGCGCCGCCCGGTGCCGCCGACCTGCTGGCCCGGGTCCGGGCGCTGGTCACCGCGATCACCGAGCAGGGCCTCGTCGCCGGCGTGCCGGTCGTCACCGCCGGCGGCTCGTCGTACTTCGACCTGGTCGCGCGCGAGCTCGGGCCGGCGATGTGGGACCGCCCGGTCACGACCGTGCTGCGGTCCGGCTGCTACGTCACGCACGACCACGGCGTCTACCGGCGCACCTCGCCGCTCGGCGCGGACCGGGGGACCGCGGCGCTGCGCCCGGCGTTCGAGCTGCGCGCGTCGGTGCTCTCGGCGCCCGAGGACGGCCTGGTGATCGCCGGGTTCGGGCGGCGCGAGGCGCCGACCGACGACCGGCTGCCGGTGGTGCTGGGGATCGCGGGCGACGCACCCGGCGCGCCCGACGCCCCCGACGTCGCCGGCTGGCAGGTCACCGGCGTCAACGACCACCACGCGTTCCTCCGCGTCCCCCCGGGCACCCGCGTCGCCCCGGGTACCGTGCTCCGGCTGGGCATCAGCCACCCCTGCGGCGCCTTCGACCGCTGGCGGCACCTCCCGCTGGTCGACGCCGAGGACCGCGTCGTCGGCGAGATCACGCCGCGTCTCTAGGGCCCCGCGCCCGCCTCCACCCCGCCGGGGACCAGCCCCGGCCCGCTCCACCCGCGAAGGACCCCGCCATGACCGACAGCACCCACGAGAACGTCCTCGACGGCCTCCCGCTCTGGGACGGCGAGCGCGAGGTCGGCCCCGCGCGGCTGACCTGGTCCGGCGACGAGATCCTCGCGGTGGAGGAGGCGCCCGCCCGGCACGCGGACCTCAGCGTCGTCCCCGGCCTGGTCGACACGCACGTGCACCTCGGCTACCCCGCCGGCGCGCCCGCGCAGGACCCGTCGGCGTGGCCGATCCTCACCCCGCCGGAGGAGCGGTCGCTGCACGTCGCCGCGAACGCGCTGCGCTGCGCCCGCGCCGGCGTCACCACGCTGCGCGACCTCGCCGCCGACTCGATCCAGCTCGCCGTCGGCCGCGCGTTCGACGCCGGCGTGCTCACGGGTCCGCGCCTGCTGTCGCACGGCCAGGTCGGCATGACCGCCGGCCACGGCGACCTGTTCGTCCCGCCGCACTACCCGCACCGCCCGCCGACCGCGGACAGCCCGGACGAGTGCCGCAGGCTGGTCCGCGTCTGGGCCCGGTCCGGCGCCGCGGGCGTCAAGATCTACACCTCCGGCGGCGTGCTCTCGATGGGCGACAAGGTCGGCTGGCGCAACCAGACCACCGAGGAGATCCGCACCACGGTCGACGAGGCGCACGCCCTCGGCATGCTGGTCGCCGCCCACACGCACTCCGTCGAGGGGCTCGACATCGCGCTCGCCGAGGGCGTCGACTCGATCGAGCACGGCACCGCGATCGCGGAGCACCACCTCGCCGCGCTGGTCGAGCGGGACCTGCCGGTCGCCCCCACCCTGCTGATCAACGACATCATCGCGGAGGCCCGCCGGCCTGTCTCGGCCGAAGCGCAGGCGAAGGCCCGCGACGTCGTCGCGCTCCGGGACGCCGGGTTCGCCCGCGCCGCGGAGGCGGGCGTGCGGTTCGTGCTCGGCACGGACGCCTCGGGGCAGTTCGTCGGGTTCGGCGACCAGATGGAGGAGGTCCGCACGATGGCGGCGATGTTCGGCTGGACGCCCGAGCGGGCGCTCGTCGCCGCCACCTCGGACGCCGCCGACGCGATCCGGCTGGGGTCGGTCACCGGCCGGCTCCGTCCGGGGCTCGGCAGCGACTTCGTCGTGCTGCGCGGTCGCCCGTGGGAGGACGTCGACGCGCTGCGGGTGGAGAACATCGTGGCCGTCGTGTCCCGCGGGCGGGTCGTCGCCGGCGCGCTGCCGGCCTGAGCCGCGGGCAGGATGTCCGGCATGCCGACCCGACCCGTCCTCGCGCGCGCCGCCGCCCTCGCCGCCCTGCCCGCCCTGCTGCTCGCGGGGTGCGGGGCGTCGGACGCGCCGGAGCCCGAGGCGCGGGCCGCGACGTCGGCGGCGCCCGCCCCGAGCGCGACGCCGACCCCCGCCCCCAGCCCGACGCCGACCGCCGCGCCCGAGCGGCCGCTGCTCAACGCCGGGACCGTGGCCGAGGGCGCGCCGGCCACCGTCTCCGGGGAGGGTCCGGCGCGGATCGCCGTCGTCCGGGACGGCGACTTCGGCGTGGTCGCCCGGCTCGACTGCGCCGCCTGCACCGGCGACGTCGTGCTGACCTCCGACGGCCGGATGTCGCCGTGGGGCGCCGGGACGGCCCCGCTCACCGGGACGTACCTGGTCGACCTCCTCGAGGGCACCGACGCCAAGCAGGGCTTCCTGCTCGACGCCGCGGGCCCCTGGACGCTCACGTTCTCCAGCTGGAACGAGCTGCCGGTGCTGACCGGCCCGCAGCAGGGCTCCGGCGCCGCGGTGCTGCTGCTCGGCGACACCGCGAGCGGCGCCCGGATCGACTACACCCCGGCCGGCGCGGACGACTCGCTGCTGGCCCGGGTCGTGTCCGCCGTGGACGTCGACCCCGCCACAGGCCCGGCGTCGCTGGTGCTCGGCGGGGACGAGGCGCTGAGCGAGACCGCAGACGTGGCGCTGCCCGGCGTCGTGGCGCTGACCACCAACGGCACCTGGACCGTCACCCCGCTGCCCTGATCCCTCCCCGGGGGTGGCGTGCTGCGACCCGCCGCGCCAGGCTGGGCCGCGAGGACGCGACCCGAGGAGGAGCGGTGCGGGACAGCTACGACTACGTCGTCGTCGGGGCCGGGATGGCGGGCGACGCCGCCGCGCGCGGGATCCGGGAGGTCGACCCCGACGGGACGGTGCTGGTCATCGGCCGCGAGCCGACCGGCCCCGTGACCCGGCCCGCCCTGACCAAGAAGCTCTGGACCGACCCGGAGTTCGCGTTCGACCAGGTCTGGCTCCCGACCGCCGAGGAGACCCGCGCGGAGCTGCTGCTCGGCGAGTCGGTGGTGGCCGTCGACACCGCGGCGCGCACCGTGACGACGGACGCGGACGTCACGGTCGGCTACGGCGCGCTGCTGCTCGCGACCAGCGGGCACCCGCGCCGGCTGCCGGGCGTCGAGGACTCCGGCCGGGTCATCTACTTCCGCACCGTGCGCGACTACGAGCGGCTGCGCGACCTCGCCGGCGGCGGCCGGCACGTCGTCGTGGTCGGCGGCGGCTACATCGGGACCGAGCTGGCCGCGGCCCTGGTGCAGAACGACACCCGCGTCACCCTGGTGTTCCCCCAGGACGTGCTCACCGGGTCGACCTTCCCCGACGCGCTGGCGCGGAGGGTCGAGCGCCGGTACGCCGACGCGGGCGTGACCCTGCTGCGCGGCGCGCGGGTCGCGTCGACGGAGTCCGGGCCCGACGGGGTGGTCGTGACCCTGGACGACGGGCGGACGCTCGAGGCGGACGGCGTGGTCGTCGGCGCGGGCCTGGAGGTCGAGACCGGCCTGGCGCGGGCCGCGGGTCTGGAGGTCGACGACGGCGTGGTGGTCGACGACCGGCTGCGGACGTCCGACCCGCACGTGTGGGCCGCGGGCGACGTCGCGCAGTACCCCGACCGCCTCCTGGGGCGGCGGCGCGTCGAGCACGTCGACAACGCGACCACGATGGGCCGGCAGGCGGGCCGCAACCTGGCGGGCGCCGACGAGCCGTACGCGCACACGCCGTTCTTCTACTCCGACCTGTTCGAGCTCGGCTACGAGGCGGTCGGCCGGCTGGACGCGTCGCTCGAGACCGTCGAGGACTGGCACGCCGACGACCTCGGCGCGGGCGTCGTCTACTACCTCGACGGCGGCCGGGTGGTGGGCGTGCTGCTGTGGGACGTGTGGGACGCGACCGACCGGGCGCGCGAGGTGATCGCGGGGCAGGCCGACGTCCGGCCGGAGGCGCTGCGGGGGCTGATCCGCTGAGGACGGCACCCCGCGGGGTGCTGCCACCCGGGTCGCGCGGCGGGGGGACCACGTCCGGGCGCACCCGGCTGCGGACGTGCGCCCGGACGTGGCATCGTGGGGTCACGAGGTGCCCGATCCCCCTGGAGGTGCCGCAGTGCCGCTCACCCTCGACGCCGCCCTGCGTTCGGTCGCGGGCGAGCACCGGCCGCACAACGAGGACTCGGCCGGCTGCGGTCCGGGGTACGCGTTCGTCGCCGACGGGGTCGGCGGGCACGCGGGCGGCGACGTCGCGTCCTGGACCGTCGCGCACCGGCTGATGGCGGCGCTGGCGGCCTCCGGCGCGGACCGGTTCACCGCCGAGGACCTGCGTGCCGCGGTGGCCACCGCGAACGCCGATCTCGCCGAGCGGGTGCGCGCCGACCCCGCGCTCGAGGGCATGGCGACGACCTTCACCGGCGTGTTCTGCGCCGAGGAGGCGGTCCGGGTGGTGCACATCGGCGACTCGCGGGCCTACCTGTGGCGCGACGGCGAGGGGCGCCGGGTGACGCGGGACGACTCGCTGGTGCAGCTGCTCGTCGAGGCGGGGGTCATCGACGCCGCCGAGGCCGCCCACCACCCCCGGCGCAACGTGATCCTGCACTGCCTGGCCGGCGACGCCGAGGACGCCGCGCACGTCACCGTGCTGGAGGTGGACGCGCGGCCGGGGGACCGGTGGCTGATGTCGACCGACGGGCTCACGGACTACGTGCCGGAGGAGCGGGTGCTGGCCCTGCTCGGCACCCCGGGCGGTCCCGAGGCCGTGGCGGAGGCGCTCGTCGGCGAGGCCCTGGACGCGGACGCGTGGGACAACGTCACCGTCGTGGTGGCGGACGTCGTGGCAGCTGAGTCGACGAGAGTGGACGGCATGAGGCTCGCGGGTTCCGCGGCGGTCCTTTCGGACCACGCACTAGACTCAACCGCCTGATTGTCCGGTCGAAGGCCGGCGCCAACGATCTCGGCCCAATTGCCCCTTTCGTCCTGAATTCCACGGTCCAAAGCGGCCGATGTCAGCCCGCATCGCTAGGTTGCTGGCCATGATGGGAACGCGATCGCTTCGGCGCTGGTACACGTGGCCTGCTCGCAACCGTGGCGTTCGTCAGATCATGAAGACGCTCCGAGACGGTCCGTCCACTGCGGCGCTCAAGCGCAAGACTCTCGTAAAGCGGTCCTGGTACGTGGTCGCTGAAGTGCGCGCTGGTGTCATCGCCGACGAGCGCAAGGAACTCTCCTCGATTCAGCAGTTCCGAGCTGGCATCCTCCCCGTGGTGTCGATGGCCGGTGCAGTCCTCGCGCTGCTGCGCGGAAGCTCGGAGTCGGGTTTGACTCAGAGGTGGTGCCTGGCAGTGGCGCTGGTGCTGGTGTTCGCCAGCGCGTACCTGCTGGGGTGGGCGGCGCGGGGGCGGGGGATCGCTTCACTACCGAGCCTCGGCCGCACCCGTCGCCGGCTCGACGCGCGTGTGTCCAAGCGTGCTGCCCAGAAGGTCGTCCGTGCAGCCGTTGTCCGCGCCGCCAATGAGGCGCTCGGGCAGGGAGTTTCGGCCAGTCCCAGCTCGGTGTGCGCCTTTCCGAGAAGAGGTTCTCGGATTGTGGAGATGGACCCCAGAGAACTGATCGAGATGAAGAGTCATCGCGATCTCACCGAGTTTGTCGAAGAGAATGACTCGTGCACGGTTGGGCTTCACGGATCGCGAGGGATGGGGAAGACCGCGCTGATGCTGCGGCTCCAGAGGCGACATTTCTCGCACGGCGCGTCGCTCCGGATTACTTCTCCGAGTCTCCGGCGACCGGAAGAGTTGTCTCGTATCGTGTTGCTCGAGCTTGCCAAACGGCTGGAGCCTGCGAGGGGGTCCGTGCCCGCCAAATGGGCTCTTTTCCTCGCCGCAGGAGGGATGGCTATCTTTCTCGTCTCCGGGTTGGCGCTTTCGTTTTTGTCCACGCAGCCTGGAGTTCCATTCGTTCAGTGGGTTGGCGCCGCCTTTACGCGGGACCCCGACGTTTGGACCTTCGCCCTCGGGCTGGGAGCCGTGGCTGTCGTCTTCGCGCTCGGCTCGTTCTTGATAGCGGGGATCAGTTCGGTCGCGACCGCGCGTGGACGGTCCGGTCCCATCGCTCAAGAAATCATCGAGCGATACACCAGTGAGGTGCAGGCGAGTAGCGCGGCGGGAGTAGGCATCGCTGCACTCCTGGGTATGTCCTTCAGTGGTACGCGGTCGAAGCGCGCGCTCCCAGCCCGTCATACTGACGTCGTCCACGACTTTGATCGACTTGTCCGCGCTTACAGGGGGTCATCGAAGAAGCGAACGGTGCTGGTGTTGATCGACGAGTTGGACCGGTTGCCGATCGATGTCATCGAGAATCTACTGAACGAGATAAAGGACATCTTCCATATGGACGGTGTGCGAGTGGTTGTGTCGATTTCGGATGAAGCCTTATCGTTATTTCACGGTAGGCGGGCGGTGCCGACCGACGTTTTCGATTCGAGTTTCGACACCGTTTTTGAGATGAAGGCGATGTCTGCGCGCGAGTCTGTGTCGATGGTCAACGATCGTGTGATCGCAGTTCCCATGCGAGTGACGCTCTTGTGTCATGCGATTTCAGGAGGTCGACCAAGGGAGCTGCTTCGCGCATGCCGCACGTTCGTTCAGGCGACATGGGGATCGAGTTCGGGGGAGAGTCAGGGACGTCGCGATCCACTAGGCGTCAGCGTGGTCGAGCGCTCCCAACTCGCAGCCGCTGCGACGGCCACGACCAGCGCCCTTGCTCTGGAGGAGTGTCGTCGGCTGCAAAGGATCTCCGCCCTAGGGTCCTCCGAACGACGCGCGGCCGACGCGTGGGTCAAGGATGCGGCCCTCGGGGTCATCCCTCGGCCGAATCGACGCCTTCGTGCCTCGTGCCCGCGCTCGGCGCGGCTTTTCGTTGCGCTGGGTCTTATAAGGCGGCACCTTGAGCCATACGTGGCTCAGCCGGCACCGAGCGTCGGACCTGATCCTCTGTTGGCAGTCGCTGAGGCACTAGCAAGACTCGTCGCCGCGGTGCAGGCTGACGAGCACGCCTGGCAGTTCGCTCTCTCTGAAGCTCTCGCACTGTCGCCTCTGTCCGAGCGGAATCGGAGCGCTGGAGAAAGGCGTGCCGTCGGACGCTGACCCACGCCGTCTGCTGCCGGCAGACGGCGTCTGCCCGGAGCAGACCCGGGCCCGCGGTGCGCCAGCGCGGCGCGAGCGTGTGAGGACCACCCCGAGAAGGAGGCCCGCATGTCACCCGTCCCCGTCCCGCCCGCCGCCCGCGCCGAGGCCCCGCCTGCCCGCGGGTTCGACGACGACCTCGCGGCCCGTCTGCTGCACCAGCGGATCGTCGTGCTCGGCCAGGAGGTCGACGACGCCGTCGCCAACCGCGTCTGCGCCCAGCTGCTCCTGCTGTCCGCCGAGGACCCGCGGCGCGACATCGCGCTGTACATCAACTCGCCCGGCGGCTCGGTCACGGCCGCCATGGCGATGTACGACACGATGCGGCTGATCCCGAACGACGTCGCCACGCTGGCGATGGGCCTCGCGGCGAGCGCCGGGCAGTTCCTGCTCAGCGCCGGCACCCCGGGCAAGCGGAACGTCATGCGGCACGCCCGCGTGCTCATGCACCAGCCGTCCGGGGGCATCGGCGGCACCGCCGTCGACATCGCGATCCAGGCGCAGAACCTGGCGCACACCAAGCGAACGATGCAGGCGCTCATCGCCGAGCACACCGGCCAGACCGTCGAGACGATCGAGCGCGACTCCGACCGGGACCGCTGGTTCACCGCCGAGGAGGCCCTGGCCTACGGGTTCGTCGACCGCGTGGTCGAGCACCTGGACGACGTGCGCCCGGACGCCGCGCAGCGACGGGCGGGCCTGTGATGGCCGGGACCTACACCGTGCCGGTGGTCGTCGAGCAGCGGCCGAACGGCGAGCGCGCGTCCGACGTGTTCTCCCGGCTGCTCAGCGACCGGATCGTGTTCGTCGGGACCGAGATCGACGACGGCGTGGCGAACGTGGTCGTCGCCCAGCTGCTGCACCTGCAGTCCGAGGACCCGGACCAGCCGATCCACCTGTACCTGAACTCGCCGGGCGGCTCGGTCACGGCGCTGCTCGCGATCTACGACACCATGCGGTACGTCCGGCCCGACGTGCCGACGTACTGCCTCGGGCAGGCGGCGTCCGCGGCGGCGGTGCTGCTCGCGGCCGGGGCGCCCGGTCAGCGGCACGTGCTCGAGCACGCGCGGGTGCTGCTGCACCAGCCGTCGGGCGGGGCGCAGGGGACCGCGGCGGACCTGGAGCTGCAGGCCGCCGAGATCCTCCGGCTGCGCGGGCAGGTCGACGAGATCCTCGCCGCCCACACCGGGCGGTCGCGCGAGCAGCTGCGGGCCGACACCGACCGGGACCTGGTGCTGACCGCCGAGCAGGCGGTCGCGTACGGGATCGCGGACACGGTGATCACCACCCTCAAGCCGCCGCACCCCTCACCGGCCTGACCGCGGCGCCGGCCGAGGTCGAGCGTTTCCGCCGAGGTCGAGGGTTTCCCGCCGCGCGCCGGCCGGAAACCCTCGACCTCGGCGGGATCAGGCGGCGAGGAGGAGCGCCGTGCGCGAGGGAGGGCGGGTGGTGGGGAGCGGGGTGACGGGGGAGCGGGGGGCGTGCCCGGCGATCGGGGCGGTCGCCAGGTCGACGACCACCCGGCCGTCCGCGCGGGCCAGCACGGCGTGCGCGTCGCCCACCAGGTCGACCAGCCGGAGCCCGAGCGCCCGGCAGACGGCGCCCAGCACCTCGGAGGACGCCTCCTTGCGGCCGCGCTCGACCTCGGAGAGGTACGGCACGGAGACGCGGGCGGCGTCCGCGACGTCGCGCAGGGTGCGGCCCTGGCGCTCCCGGTGCCGGCGGAGCACCGCGCCGACCAGGACGCGCAGCGGCGGCTCGGGGCGGGCGGCGCCGGGGTCGGCGGGCCGGGCGGGGCCGGTGCGCCCGCGAGGCGTGGCGGGGGCGGTGGGCGGTGCGGCGGCGACGTGCGGCATGGGCGGACCTCCTCGGTCCCCGCCACGCTAACGCCGCGACCCCCGCCGCGGCCGGGCGCGCCGTTCTGCCCTCAGCAGACGCCGCGGCCCTGGCCCGCGTCCACCCCCGGCGCCGCGCCCACCCCCGGCGCCCGGTCCTCTTGACTTCGAGCGCGCTCCAAGCGGCATCGTCCGAGGGACCGGCGCGGACCGCGCGCCCGGCACGACCCCCCGGAGGAGCCACCATGCGCCTGGGCGCCCACCTCATGCGGTTCGACGCGGTCGAGCCCGCCCGGCTCGGTCCCGAGCTCGCCGACACCGCCGAGGCGGCGGAGGACGCCGGCCTGGCCTGGCTGTCGGTGATGGACCACTTCTTCCAGATGGAGCCCGCCGGCTTCCCCGCGAGCGACCCGATGCTCGAGGCGTACACGACGCTCGGGATGCTGGCCGGCCGCACGGAGACGGTGCAGCTCGGCGCGCTCGTCACCGGGGTGACCTACCGGCACCCGGGCCTGCTGGCGAAGATCGTCGCGACCCTGGACGTGCTGTCCCAGGGCCGCGCGACGCTCGGCATCGGCGCCGCCTGGTACGAGAAGGAGCACGTCGCGCTGGGCGTGCCCTACCCGCCGCTGAAGGAGCGGTTCGAGCGGCTCGAGGAGACGCTGCGCATCTGCCGGCAGATGTGGGACCCCGAGGACGAGGGCCCGTTCGAGGGCGAGCACTACCGGCTCGCCGAGACGCTCTGCCGCCCGCTGCCGCTGAGCCGGCCGGGGCGCGGTCCCGAGATCCTCGTCGGCGGGTCGGGGGAGCGCAAGACGCTCCGGCTCGTCGCGCAGTACGGCGACGCGTGCAACCTGTTCGAGACCGGCCCGGAGGAGGTCGGCCGCAAGCTGGACGTGCTGCGCGGCCACTGCGACGACGTCGGCCGGGACTACGCGGACATCCGGGTGACGCTGCTGATGGGCGGCGACCAGCTGCTGTCCGGGGACGTCGACGGCTTCGTGGCGGCGGCGCGGCCGTACGCCGACCTGGGCGTCGAGACCGTCATCCTGCGCCCGCCGGCCGAGGTGCCGCTGGCGACCTGGGTCCGGGACCACGTGGCGCCGGCGGTGCCGCGGGTGGCGGAGCTCGGCGCGCGCTGAGCCCGGCCGGCCCGCTCCCGACGTGCGGCCGGGCCGGACCTGAGCCCACGATGGGCACATGCAGGGGCGCGCGGACGACGGCTGGTGGGGTGTGGTGCTCGACGCGCCCGAGCCGTGCGCGCTCGCGGCGTTCTACGCGGAGGTGCTGGGCTGGCAGGTCGTCGGCGACGACCCGGACCACGCCGTCGTCGCGGCGCCGTCCGGCGTGGCGTACCTCGCCGTGCAGCGCAGCCCCGACCACCGGCCGCCGGTGTGGCCCGCGGAGCCCGGCGACCAGCAGCGCCAGGTGCACCTGGACGTCGAGGTGCTGGACCTGGAGGAGGCGGTCGCGGGCGCGGTGCGGCTCGGCGCGCGCCTCGCCGCGCACCAGCCGCAGCCGTCGCGCCGGGTGCTGCTGGACCCGGCCGGTCACCCGTTCTGCCTCTACCGGGACGGCTGACCGGCGCCCGCGCCTGCTGTCACCCGGCGGCGGGGGTCGGCGGCGCGTAGGGTCACCAGCGTGCGATCCCCCTGGTTCCTGCGCGTCACCGCCGGCAGCGCGACCGGCGCGCTGGCGCGCGAGGTCGACTGGGCGGCGACGCCGCTGGGCGTGCCGAGCACCTGGCCGACCGCGCTGCGGCTGACGGTCGAGATGTGCTTCAGCACCCGGTTCCCCGTGCTGGTCACCTGGGGGCCCGAGCTCACGATGATCTACAACGACGGCTACCGGGAGATGCTCGGCTCCGACAAGCATCCCGGGGCGATGGGCGCGCCGCTCGCCGAGGTGTGGAAGGAGGTCTGGGACGACCTCCGGCCGTCGGTCGACGCGGTCATGCAGCGCGGCGAGCGGACGTGGGAGGTCGACCGGCACCTGGTGACCAACCGCTCGGGGTACGACGAGGACGTCTACTTCACCTACTCGTACTCGCCGATCCGGGACTCCTCCGACGAGGTCCGCGGGCTGCTGGACATCGTCACCGAGACCACCGAGCGGGTCGTGGAGCAGCGGCGGATGAGGCTGCTCGGCGACCTGTCGGCGGCGGTCACGACCGCGCGGGACGACCTGGAGGCGCTGTCGTCGGCGGCGCTCGCGCTGTTCGAGGACGCGCACGACGTGCTGGCCGCGGCGCTGTACGTCCGGGGCGCCGGGGGCGCGCTCGAGCTGCAGGGCAGCGCCGGCGCCTCGCGCGGCGCCGAGGCCCCCGGCGACGTCGTGGACCGGGTCGCCCGCACCGGCGTGGCGGAGGAGCGGGGCCGCACGGTGGTGGTGCCGCTCGCGGGCGTCGTCGACGCGACGCCCGTCGGGGTGATGGTGCTGACCGGCGCCGGTCGCCGGCCGTGGGACGGCGCCTACCGGTCGTACCTGCACCTGGTCGCGAGCATCGTCGGCGCCGCGGTCGGCGGCACGCTGCGGCACCGGATCGAGGTGGACCACCTGCGCGAGGTCAGCGACACGCTGCAGGCCGCGATCGTGCCCGAGGGGTCGAGCGTCGCCGGCGTGGTCGCCCGCTACCTGCCCGCCGTGGGCGACCTGGCCGTCGGCGGCGACTGGTACGACGTGGTCGAGCTCGGGCCCGGGCGCCGGGCGCTCGTCGTCGGCGACTGCGTGGGCCACGGCCTCGACGCGGCCGCGCGGATGGGCCAGCTGCGCGCCGCCACCCGCGCCCTGCTGCTCGAGGACCGCAGCCCCGCCGACGTGCTGGACGGCCTCGACCGGTTCGCCCGCACCCTGCCCGGGGCGGAGTGCACCACGGTGTTCTGCGGCGTCGTCGACGAGGTGGAGCACACGGTCGTGCACTCGTCGGCCGGGCACCTGCCGCCCGTGCTCCGCCGGGCGGCGGGCGGGGCGGAGATGCTGGTCGGCGGCCGCGGCGCGGCGCTCGGGGTCTCGACCGCCCCACGCCCCGAGGCCGTCGAGCGGCTCACGGACGGCGACCTGCTGGTGGTGTGCACGGACGGTCTGATCGAGCGTCGCAGCGAGACGCTGCGGGAAGGGCTGGACCGGCTGGTCGCGGAGGTGGCGGCGCAGCCCGCCGGCGCGCGGACGGCGTCGGTCGCGGACGACCTGCTCCGGTCGCTCGCCCCGCGCGGCGCGCAGGACGACGTGGCGCTGGTCGTCTACCGGGCCGGCGGGGTCGCCGCCGACGACCTGCCCTGACGGGGCGTCAGCCCGCGCCCAGCCCCTCGAGGAACCCCTCGTAGGCCGGCTTCGCCTGCAGGTCGTCGTCGAAGAGCAGCGGCGCCTCGTACGGGCGCTCCTGGGGCCAGGCCCGCAGCCACGACCGGGTGTCGTAGAGGCCCCACACGCCGACGAACGCCAGGTCCCGCTGCGCGAACACCGCGGCCAGGTCGCGCACCTGCCCGCGCTGCGCCTCGAGCCGGTCCGGCGGCGTCCGGTCCAGGTGCTCGTCCCGCCCGGAGATCGCGACGTCCAGCTCCGTGACGGCCTGCCGCACCCCGAGCGCCGCCACCGCGTCGAGGGTCGTGGCGACCCGGTCGACGTCGGTGCCGAGGTCGACGTGCATCTGGTGCCCGACGCCGTCGACCGGCGCGCCCGCGGCCTGCAGGTCCATCACCAGCCGGACCAGGCCGCGGCGGCGGTCGGGGGCGTCGGTGTCGTAGTCGTTGAGGTAGAGCGCGACGTCCGGGCCCAGCTCCTCGCGGGCGATCCGGAACGCCTCGGCGACGTAGTCCGGGCCGAGCACCTCGTACCACCGGCTGTGCCGGAGCCCGTCGGGCTGCTCCGGGTCCAGCGCCTCGTTCACGACGTCCCACGACGTGACGGGGCTCGCGTCGCCGTACCGCTCCGCCAGGTGGTCGGCGACCGCGCGGGTGTGCGTCCGCAGCCGGTCGAGCAGCAGCGCCCGGTCCTCGGCGCTGTCCGTGAGCGGCCGGCCGTCCGGCGCCTCGAAGAACCAGTCGGGCGTCGACCGGTGCCAGACCAGCGTGTGGCCGTGCACCGTCAGCCCGTGGGCCGCGGCGAAGTCCAGCACCTCGTCCATCGGGCCGAAGTCGAACTCGCCCTCCGCCGGCTGCACCGTGACCGGCTTCATGGCGTTCTCGGGCGTGAGCTGGTCGAAGTGCCGGAGCAGCAGCTCGGCGGGGCGGCCGGTGAGGTCCTGCGGCCCGACCGCGACGCCGAGCGGCACCTCGGTCGCGTCCTTGAGCGCGGTCACGTCGGTCTGCACCTCCGGGGTCGGGCGCTGCACGGTGACGTCGTCGAGCCGCAGGTCGGCCGTCGACTCGGTGGTCTCGACGTAGAGCCGCCACTCGCCGTCGCCCTCGGGGACCTGGGCGGTGCCGGACAGCTCGACCCAGTCGCCCGCCGGCACCGCACCCCGCGCGACGTGCACGTAGAGCGGGTCCGCGCTCCCGGGGTCGCGCTCCAGGGTGAGCTGCACGTCCGCGTCCGGCGCGCCGTCGCCGAGCCGGACCCAGGCCGACACCGTGTGCACCTGGCCGCGGGCCAGCGACCCCGACAGGTCGACGGCGGCGCCGTGCCAGGCCTCCGACCGGCCGGTGACCAGCAGGCTGCCCGCGCCGTCGTGGGTGACGTCCTGCGCGGCGGCGACCTGCACGCCGTCGCCGAGCGGGGCCCAGCCCTCGTCGCCCTCGTCGAAGCTGCTGGACAGCACGGTGGTCATGGCCTCGGCCGGCGGGGTGCTCGCGGACGCGGTCGGCGCGGGCGCGCCGTCGTCGCGGTCGTCGCCGTCGCCCCGGACCAGCAGCACCACCACGAGCAGCGCGAGGACGAGGACGACGGCGCCGGTGCCGATGAGCAGGGCGGGTCGGCGCACGCGGGTGCCTCTCGTCCGGGGTCGGGGGAGGTCCCACGGTAGGCACGCCTACGCCCGGGAGGCCAGCGCCGCAGGTGGGCGAGCGCGTCGGTGCGCCCTGCCCCACCTCGTCCCGCGCCGCCTCGCGCTCGCGCCCGCCCGCCGCTGCCTCCACCCCGCCCGGTCGTCGAACTTGCAGAAGGTGCGGGGTTCCAGGCACCCGAACCCCGCACCTTCTGCAGTCTCGGTGCTGGCGAGCGTGCGGGCGGGGGCGGGGAGGGGATGGCGGGGGGCGGGGAGCCGCCCGCGCGCGGGTGCGCCGGCGTCGGGAACGCCCGCGCGCGCGTCGGCGCGCCGGTCCCTACGCTGGCGGCGTGCGGGCCATGACGTGGAACGTGTGGTGGCGCTTCGGGGGCGCGTGGCGGGAGCGGGAGGCCGCCGTCCTCGGCGTGCTCGCGGACGCCCGCCCCGACGTGCTGGCGCTCGTCGAGACCTGGCGGGACGCCGACGGCACCCAGGCGGACCTCGTGGCGGAGCACCTCGGCCTGCCGGCGGCGGTGTTCGTGCCGACCGGGCTGCCGCCGGTCCCGGACGCCCCCGAGCCCGACCTGGCCGGCGTCGAGATGGGCATCGCCCTGGTCGCCCGGTGGCCGCCGCTCGCGACGCGGACGGTGCCGCTGCCCGCGACCCAGCGCCCCGGACCGCCGGCGCACGTCCTGCACGCCATGCTCGACCACCCCGCCGGGCCGCTGCACGTCCTGGTCGCCACCCTCGAGTGGGAGCCCCGGTACGCGGAGGACCGGATGGCCCAGGCCTGGGCGCTCGCGGACCTCGCGGCGGACGCCGAGCTGGACGGCGACCTGCCGGTGCTGGTGCTGGGCGACCTCAACGCGCGGCCCGACGGCCCGCAGATGGCGGCGCTGACCCGGCAGCTCGCGGACCTGTGGCCGCTGGGCGGCGGCGACCCGGCGGCGGCCACCCTGAGCTCGGTCGTGCCCGAGGCGCCGCGGGAGGCCACCGAGCTGATCGACCGCCGGATCGACCACGTGCTCGCCCGGCCCGGCCGCGCCGGCGGGACGCTGCGCGCGGACGGCGCCCGGCTGGCCGGGACCACGCCGGTCGCGGGGCGGTACCCGTCCGACCACTTCGCGGTGGTGGTGGACGTGGAGCTGACGTCGTGAGGGGGGTGCGGCGGGCGGCGGCGGTCGCCGGGGTGCTGGTGCTGGCCCTCTCCGGGTGCACGCCGGGCGCGGACCCCGCGCCGTCGCCGGGGCGCAGCCCGGGGCTCGCCACGCCCGACCCCGCGCCGGCCGCGGACCCGACGCCGGACCCGACGCCGGGCCCCGCCGCGGCACCGGCCGCCGACCCCGCCGCGGTCCTCGCCCCCGACGCCGCCTGGGCCGACCACGGCGCGGTGGCCGCCGACGCCTACGCCCTCGGCTACGCGGGCACCGTCGGCCCGATCACGCCCGAGCTGGCGGCCCGGATGTCGTCGTCCTGGCGGGCCGGCTGCCCCGTGCCGCTCGCCGACCTGCGGTACGTCACCGTCACCCACCGGGGGTTCGACGGCGGGACCGCGACCGGGGAGCTCGTCGTGCACGCAGACGTCGCCGACAGCGTCGTCGCGGTGTTCGGCGAGCTGTTCGCCCTCGGCTACCCGGTGCGGTCGATGCGGCTGGTCGACGACTTCGGCGGCGACGACGACGCCTCGATGGCGGCCGACAACACGTCGGCGTTCAACTGCCGGCCGATCAGCCGGGGCACCGGCTGGTCCGAGCACGCCTACGGCCGGGCCCTCGACCTGAACCCCGTCGAGAACCCGTACGTGCGCGGGTCGCTGGTGCTCCCGCCCGAGGGGGTCCCGTACGCGTCCCGGCCCGACGCGCCGGGGGTGGTGCTGGCGGGGGACGCGGTCGTGCGGGCGTTCGCCGCGCACGGCTGGCGGTGGGGCGGGGACTGGTCGTCGCCCGTCGACTACCAGCACTTCTCGACCACCGGCCGCTGACCTGCGGACGCGCAGCGGCGGCCGTGCCGCCGGGACCTAGGGCCTGGCGTGTCCACCGGGTCGAGGCGCATGGTGGACGCATCCGACGTCAGTCATCCGGACGGAGGTGCGGGGATGGACGACAGGGTGGTCGTCGGCTACGACACGTCGGTCGAGTCGGCCGCGGCGGTCCGGTGGGCCGCGACGCAGGCCGCGAGCCGCGGCTGGGAGCTCGACGTGGTGCACGTCTGGGGCTTCGCGGGCCGCGAGGGCGGCGGGGCCGGCGAGTCGTGGCTGGGCCGCGAGGTCCAGGAGCAGGTGCGGCAGGTCGCGGAGGAGGGCGCGCGGATCGCGGTCGAGGCCGCCCCGGGTGTGGTCGCCCGGCCCGAGGTGCGGCACGGCCCGCCCGCGCGGGTGCTGGTCGAGCGCGCCGCCGACGCCCGGCTGGTCGTGGTCGGCCGGCGCGGCGCGGGCGTGGTGAACGCCCTGATCGGGTCGGCCGCGACCGGCGTGCTGCACCGGGCCCGCTGCCCGGTGGTGGTGGTCCCGGCGTCGGCGCACCCGGGCGCGGGCCGCGACCCGGTGCTGGTCGGCTTCGACGGGTCCCCGGGGTCGTTCCGCGCGCTCGAGGCGGGGTGCGACCAGGCGGCCCACCTCGGGACCGGCGTGAGCGTCGTGACGGCGTGGACCACCGCGGTCGAGACGACCAGCCCCGCGTACTGGGCCTTCACGTACCCGCAGCGCTCGCCCGGCGAGGTGGCGCTCGAGGAGGCGGAGCGCGTGCTGGAGCGCGGTCGGTCGTGGGCGGCGTCCCGGCGGGACGTCGAGGTGTCGTTCGACCTCGCCGAGGGCCGGCCGGCGCAGGCGCTCGTGCGGCGCTCGCGGCACGCGAGCCTGCTGGTGGTGGGCACGCGCGGGCGGGGCGGCTTCGCCAGCCTGGTGCTGGGCTCGACCAGCCGGCCGGTCGTGCAGCGCGCCGAGTGCCCGGTGCTGGTCACGCGCAGCGCGGAGGCGGTGCCCGAGGGCGGGCCGCCGCGGCCGGAGCGCGCGACGGCGTCGGCCTGAGGGCGGGACCGCACCGCCCAGGCGCGGGCCGGGCGACGACCGGCCCCGGCGGCTCAGCCCCGCGGCGCCGCCGTGCTCGCGCGCACCACGAGCCGCGTCGGCACCACGATCCGCGAGTCGGTCAGCGTCTCGTGGTCCCGGATCTGGCGGAGCAGCAGGTCCACCAGCCGGCTGCCGATCAGGTGGAAGTCCTGCTGCACGGTCGTGAGCGGGGGCCAGAGGAACTCGGTGAGCGGGATGTCGTCGAACCCGACCACGGAGATGTCGTCCGGCACCCGACGGCCGTGCTCGTACAGCGCCCGGACGAGCCCGGCCGCCATCTCGTCGTTCGCGCAGAACACCGCCGTCACGTCGGGGTCTGCGGCGAGGAGCCGGCCCTGCTCGTAGCCGGACCGGGCGCTCCAGTCGCCGCGCACCACGGCGGGGACCTCGCGCGCGGAGCCCACGAGGTGCTCGCGCCAGGTGTCGACGCGGATCTCGGCGGGCGCCGAGTCCACCGGCCCCGCGAGGTGGTGCACGGTGCGGTGGCCGAGGTCCAGCAGGTGCTGCACCGCGAGGTGGGTCCCGGTGACCTGGTCCGCGGCGACCGCGGGGTGGTGGCCGACGAACCGGGAGTCCGACACGACGACGGGCATCCGCGGCGGTACGGCCAGGCTCGCGGGGGTGGCGGTCTCCGCCCGGATGATGACGAGGCCGTCGATCGACTGGTGCGAGAGCCGCGCCGCGGCGGCGGTCATGTCGTCCGACGAGGGGCTCTGCACGTCCACGAGGCTGACCGTGTAGCCCTCCGCGCGGGCCGCCTCCACGACGGCCTCCACCGTCCGGGACTCGCCGGTGCGCGCGAGGCGGTGGGCGATCACGCCGATCGTGCCGAAGCTGCCGTACCGGAGCGCCCGCGCCGCGTGGTTGGGGGAGTAGCCCAGCTGCTCCATCGCGGCGAGCACGCGCTCGCGGGTCGCGGGCCGGACGTTGTCCGCGCCGGTCGACACCCGGGACACCGTCTGCGACGAGACGCCGGCCAGCTGGGCGACGTCGGCGATCGACGGGCCGGAGCGGCTGCGGCCCGGCGCCGGGACGGTGTCAGTCATGCCGCGATGATAGCCGAGTGGTGACGTCACCATCCGGCGCTCGCCCGACGATCGGGCGGCGTCCCGGTCGCGCCGACGCGCGTCGCCCCGCGGCGTGGTCCCCACCCCGCGCCGCCGCGTCGTCGCGCGGATGGTGACGTCGCCATGGCGGAGGCGCGCTCTGGTTGACACCGTTCCTGACCGCATGGCAACCTGGCGCCCGCGCCGCCGGATGTTGACGTCAACATCAACCGACGCCCCGACCCCGAAGGAGTGGCTCGCTGTGACGACCCAGAACGTCCCGGTGCCGGCGACCGCGGTGCCGCGCGCCGCCACCCGCCGGCGCACGCGACGCGGCCGGTGGGCCGGCTGGGGCTTCGTCGGCCCGTTCATGGCCGTGTTCGCCCTCGTCTTCCTCGCCCCGATCGCGTACTCGATCTACCTCAGCCTGTTCCGCAAGCAGCTGGTCGGCGGCAACTCGTTCGTCGGCCTGGAGAACTACCAGCGGGCGTTCACCGACCCGCAGTTCTGGGCGGCGGTCGGCCGCGTCGGCGGGTTCCTCGTCGTGCAGGTGCCGATCATGCTCGGCCTCGCGCTGCTGGTGGCCCTGGCGGTCGACAGCGGCCGGCTCTACGGCAAGAGCTTCTTCCGGATCTCGATCTTCCTGCCGTACGCCGTGCCCGCCGTGGTCGCCGCGCTGATGTGGGGCTTCATGTACGGCACCCGGTTCGGCCTGGTCGGCAACATCAACGACCTGCTCGGGGTGCAGCTGCCGAACCCGCTGTCGCCCGACCTGGTGCTGGCGTCGATCGGCAACATCGTGACCTGGAGCTTCGTCGGCTACAACATGCTGATCTTCTACTCGGCGCTGCGGGTCGTCCCCGCCTCGCTCTACGAGGCCGCCGAGCTCGACGGGGCCAGCCAGTGGCAGGTCGTCCGGTCGATCAAGATCCCCGCCATCCGCGGCGCCCTCGTGATCGCCACGATCTTCTCGATCATCGGCAGCTTCCAGCTCTTCAACGAGCCGAGCATCCTGCAGAGCCTCGCGCCGAACGCGATCACGACGTCCTTCACCCCGAACCTGTACGCCTACTCGCTGTCCTTCTCCGGCCAGCAGTACAACTACTCGGCGACGGTCGCGATCATCATGGGCGTCCTCACGATGATCGTCGCCTACGTCGTCCAGCTGCGCGGCATGCGCAAGGAGGCGTGAGCCCGATGACGACCACCTCCGCCCCGGCCTCCGCGCCGGCCGCGTCCCCCCGTCGCCCGGCGGGCCCCCGGCTGCGCACGCCGCGCCGCCGGTACAGCGCGGACAAGCCGCGCCGCAGCGTGCTGCTGACCGTGCTGACCGCGGTCGTCGGGATCTACGCGCTGATCCCGCTCGCCTGGCTGCTGATCAACGCGAGCAAGACCCAGTCGGACCTGTTCGACTCGTTCGGGCTGTGGTTCAGCGGCGACTTCGCCCTGTTCTCGAACATCGCGGACACGCTCACGTACGACGACGGCATCTTCCTGCGCTGGCTCGGCAACACGCTGCTGTACGTGGTCGTGGGTGCCGGCGGCGCGACGGCCCTCGCGGTGCTCGGCGGCTACGGCCTGGCCAAGTTCCAGTTCCCCGGCAAGCGCGGCGTGTTCGCGGTCGTGATCGGGGCGGTCGCCGTCCCGGGGACCGCGCTGGCCGTGCCGACGTTCCTCATGTTCAGCCAGATGGGCCTGACCAACACCCCGTGGTCGGTGATCATCCCGTCGCTGATCTCGCCGTTCGGGCTCTACCTCATGTGGACGTTCGCCGCCGAGGCCATCCCGACGGAGCTGCTCGAGGCGGCGCGCATGGACGGCGCCGGCGAGCTGCGCACCTTCGGCCGCATCTGCCTGCCGCTGCTCGGCCCCGGCATCGTCACGGTGCTGCTGTTCACGATGGTCGCGACCTGGAACAACTACTTCCTGCCGCTGATCATGCTGAAGAACCCCGACTGGTACCCGCTGACGCTCGGGCTCAACGCCTGGAACGCGCAGGCCGCCACCGCCGGGGGCCAGGCGATCTTCAACCTGGTGCTCACGGGCGCGCTGCTCACGATCATCCCGCTCGTCGCCGCCTTCCTGCTGCTGCAGCGGTTCTGGCAGTCCGGCCTGTCGGCCGGCTCCGTCAAGGAGTGACCGGCCCCCGGCCGCGCCCCGCCACCACCCGTCCGTCCCGTTCTGACAACGAAGTGAGAGGACCCCGCATGACCACCACCCCCTCCCGGCTCTGGCGCGGCGCAGCCGTCGCCGGCGCCCTGGCCCTGGCCCTGACCGCCTGCTCCTCCGGCGGCTCCGGCGGCTCCGGCTCCGACGCGGCCGACGGCGGCTCGCTGACGGTCTGGGCCTGGGACAACACGGTCGAGCCCATCGCCGAGGCGTACATGGACGAGCACCCGGACGTGACGATCGACGTCGTCAACGCCGGCACCAACACCGACGAGTACACCGCGCTGCAGAACGCGGTCGCGGCGGGCTCCGGCGTGCCGGACCTCGCGCAGATCGAGTACTACGCGGTGCCGCAGTTCGCGATCGGCGAGGCGCTGGCGGACCTGAGCGACCTCGGCGCGGCCGACCTGGACGGGACCTACAGCCCCGGCCCGTGGAGCGCGGTGCACCAGGGCGACGGCATCTACGGCCTGCCGATGGACTCGGGCCCGATGGCGCTGTTCTACAACACCACGGTGTTCGAGAAGTACGGCGTGCAGGTCCCCACCACCTGGGACGAGTACCTGACCGCCGCGCGGGCGCTGCACGCGGCCGACCCGAACGTCTACATCACCAACGACACCGGCGACGCGGGCTTCGCGACGTCGATGATCTGGCAGGCCGGCGGCCACCCGTACCAGGTGGACGGCACCGACGTGACGATCGACTTCACCGATGAGGGCTCGACGAAGTTCGCGGAGCTGTGGCAGCAGCTGCTCGACGAGGACCTGGTCGCCCCGACCTCCTCGTGGAGCGACGAGTGGTACCAGGGCCTGGGCAACGGCACGATCGCCTCGCTCGCCATCGGCGCCTGGATGCCCGGCAACCTCGAGGCCAGCGTCACCCAGGCCGCGGGCCAGTGGCGGGTCGCCCCGTTGCCGCAGTGGGAGGCGGGCCAGACCGCGTCGTCGGAGAACGGCGGCTCGGCGCTGTCCATCACCGAGGCCAGCACGAACAAGGAGCTCGCCTACGACTTCCTGACCTACCTGTCGAACGGCGACGGCACGAAGATCCGGATCGATGCCGGGGGCTTCCCCGCGACCACGGCGGACCTGGAGTCCGACGAGTTCCTGGGCAAGGAGTCCGAGTACTTCGGCGGCCAGAAGATCAACGAGGTGCTCTCGCAGTCCGCGGCCGACGTCGTCGAGGGCTGGCAGTACCTGCCCTACCAGGTCTACGCGAACAGCATCTTCAACGACACCGTGGGGCAGGCGTACGTCGGCTCCACCACGCTGACCGAGGGCCTCGCGGACTGGCAGGAGCAGTCCGTGGCCTACGGGAACGAGCAGGGCTTCACCACGAAGTGACACCGGCCGGCCGGCGGCGGACCCCGCCGCCGGCCGGCACCCGCCGGGCTGGAGCAGCGCCGGCCCCGCACCCCCACCGACCGACACCCCGGGAGCACCACCCAGCATGCCCACGTTCGAGATCGGCGACACCGACTTCCTGCTCGACGGCCGCCCGCACCAGGTGGTCTCCGGCGCGCTGCACTACTTCCGGGTGCACCCCGAGCAGTGGGCGGACCGCATCCGCAAGGCCCGGCTCATGGGGCTCAACACCATCGAGACCTACGTGGCGTGGAACTTCCACGCCCCCGAGCGCGGGCGGTTCGACCTGGACGGCCCGCGGGACCTGGGCCGGTTCCTCGACCTCGTCGCCGCCGAGGGGATGCACGCGATCGTGCGTCCCGGCCCGTACATCTGCGCCGAGTGGGACAACGGCGGTCTGCCGGCCTGGCTGCTCGCCGACCCGGAGGTCGGCGTGCGTCGGCACGAGCCGCGCTACCTCGCCGCCATCGCGCAGTACTACGACCAGCTGCTCCCGCTGGTCGCCGAGCGGCAGGTCACCCGCGGCGGCCCGGTGATCGCGGTGCAGGTGGAGAACGAGTACGGCGCCTACGGCGACGACCACGACTACCTGCGCGCGCTGATCGCGATGAACCGCGAGCGGGGGATCGAGGTCCCGCTGCTCAGCTGCGACCAGGCCGACGACGAGATGCAGGCCCGCGGCAGCGTCCCCGAGCTGCACCGCACGGTCACGTTCGGCGCCCGCGCCAAGGAGCGCCTCGAGCTGCTCCGGCGGCACCAGCCGACCGGCCCGCTCATGTGCATGGAGTTCTGGGACGGCTGGTTCGACTGGTGGGGCCAGCCGCACCACGTCGCCCCGGCCGAGATGAACGCGCAGGACCTGGACGACCTGCTGGCGCTGGGCGCGTCCGTGAACCTCTACATGTTCCACGGCGGCACCAACTTCGGGTTCACCAACGGCGCCAACGACAAGCACACGTACCAGCCGATCACCACCTCCTACGACTACGACGCCCCCCTCGCGGAGCACGGCGCGGTCACCGCCAAGTGGCACGCGATGCGCGACGTCATCTCCCGGTACGCGCCCGTGCCGGACGAGGTGCCCGCCGCCCCGGCGCCGGCGCCGGAGCTCGCCGTCGACCTGGACCGCCGGGTCCCGTTCGCCGCCGCGCTGCCCGTGCTCGGCGAGCCCGCGGCGTGGGACCACCTGCCCACCACCGACGAGCTCGGCCACTGGACCGGGTTCACGCTGTACCGCACCCGGGTCGCCGAGGACGACCGCGCCCTGACGCTCGCCGAGGTCCGGGACCGCGCGCTGGTGGCGCTCGACGGCGAGCCGGTCGGCGTGCTGAGCCGGACGGAGCACAGCCGCACGCTCGCGCTGCCCGCCCGGGCCGGCGAGCTCACCCTGCTCGTCGAGGACCAGGGGCGCGTGAACTACGGCCCGCGGATCGGGGAGCCCAAGGGGCTGATCGGGCCCGCGCGCACGGCGACCCGCGAGCTGACGGACTGGTCGGTGACGCCGCTGCGCCTGGACGGCGTCGAGCCCGGGCTGGCCGACCTGCTGGCCGCGGCGCCCGCCGCCGACCCCGCGGTCCCGGTCGCCGGCCCGGCGTTCCTCCGCGGCACCTTCGACACCGTCGCGGGCTCCGACCACTTCCTGCGCACCGACGGCTGGGGCAAGGGCCTGGTCTGGGTGAACGGCTTCCTGCTCGGCCGGTACTGGAGCGCGGGCCCGACGGCGACGCTGTACGTGCCCGGACCTCTGTTGCGGGCCGAGGGCAACGAGCTGGTCGTCCTCGAGCTGCACGGCGCGGCGGAGGCGCGGGTGGCGTTCGTCCCCGGCCCCGACCTCGGCTCCTCGGAGGTCTGAGAAGTCACCCGCCCGCCAACCCGGTCCACCCGGTCGGCGCCTCAGATGACCTGCGAGGACGCCGATGACACGTGCAGGTCCCCGGCACGCTCGCCGGGGCGGCGCGTGCAACAGCGAGGATCGGGACGTGGACGGCGCAGGGTCGCAGGAGTGGGAGGCCGACGAGGGCGCCCGGGTGCTGCGCGGGGCCCTGGCGGCGCTGACCCGGGACGGCTCGTTCCCGCTCGACGGCCTCACGCCCCGGTCGCCCGCGTCGGCGGCCGAGGGCGCCGGGCGGGTCCCGGGGCTGCCGCGCCGCCGGCGCCGCGTGGAGGCGGGCGGCGCCCCGGCCGCCGAGGACCTGCCGGCGCTGATGGCCCGGCAGTCCCAGCGGCTGCGGCAGCTCGAGACGCTCATCGAGGCGGCGCCGGTCGGCATCGGCCTGGTGCAGCTCGACGGCCGCACCCCGCTGACGAACGACACGCTGCGCCAGCTGCTCGGCTACTCGACCGAGGAGTTCGCGACGATGCCGTTCGCGGACTACACCGTGCCCGAGGACCAGGCCGAGAACGACCGGCTGTTCCGCGCGATGGTCGAGGGCGACGGCGAGGCCGACAGCTTCGCGATGCAGAAGCGGTTCGTGCGCAAGGACGGCACGACGCTGTGGGTCGACCTGACCGTCTCCCTGGTGCGGGACGCCGACGGGCGGCCCGACTACGCGATCGGCATGGTCCAGGACATCACCGAGCGCAAGCGGCTGGCCGACGAGCTCGCCGCCGCGGAGCTGCACTACCGGCTGCTGGTGGAGCACGTCCCGGCGGTCGTCTACATCGCCGAGCCCGGGCCCGGTGGCCGGTTCGAGTACGTCAGCCCGCGCCTGGAGTGGATGCTCGGCCGCGCGCCGCAGGAGTGGCTGGACGACGCGGGGGAGTGGACCCGCGCGATCCACCCGTCGGACCGCGCGATGCGGTTCCACGAGGAGGCGCTGCGCGAGGGTCTCGGCGAGGGCGGCCAGCTGCCGTCGATCACCTACCGGCTCCGGCACCGCGACGGCTACGACGTGTGGGTGCGCGACGACGCCGTCCTGCGCCGGGACAGCGACGGCAGCCCGCGGCTGCACGGCGTGCTCGTCGACGTGACCCAGGAGAAGACGCTCGAGGAGCGCCTGGCGCACATGGTCGACCACGACGCGCTCACGGGGCTGGTCAACCGGTCGCACTTCCACCGCCTGGTGGACGAGGCGCTGGCCGGGCGGGTCGACGGGCGCCGCGGCGTCGCGGTGATGTACGTCGACCTGGACGACTTCAAGGCCGTGAACGACAGCTTCGGGCACGCCGTGGGCGACCGGGTGCTGGTGGCGGTGGCCGACCGGCTGCGCGAGCTCGTGCCGCCGTCCGGCGCCGTCGCACGGCTGGGCGGGGACGAGTTCGCCGTGCTGGTCACCGGCACGCCCGCCGCGGTGCGGCGCGCCGTGGCGGCGGTGCAGGAGATGGGCCAGGTGTCCGTGCCCGTGGGCGGGGCGTGGGCGCGGGTCAGCGCCAGCGTCGGGTCCGCGGTGGCGGACCGGGCGCACACCACCGAGAAGCTGCTGCACGACGCCGACCAGGTGATGTACGACGCGAAGCTCGGCGGCGACCGGCCCGGTCGCGGCGGCGCGCGCCGGGGTGCGGCGGTGCGCCGGACCGTCGCGGAGCGCCGCGGGGCCGTGGGTGCCCCGGCGGCGGCCGGGCGCCGGGCGGGCGACCGCGGGGCCGGCGACGAGGGCGGCCGGCGCGCCGGGGGCTGAGGCGGATCCTCGAGTCCCCGGCGCGCCGGTCGTCGTCGTCAGGCGGGCGCGCCCACCCGGGCGAGCATGGCCAGCACGACCGCCGCGGAGCGGTCGGCCGCGTCGTCCACGTGCGTCAGGAAGTCGTCCGCGCCGGCGGGGCCGCACAGGTCCGAGATCCCGCGCACGGCGAGGAACGGCACGCCGTGGACGTGGGCGACCTGCGCGAGCGCCGTCGTCTCCATGTCCGTCGACAGCCCCCCGGGGAACTGCTCGCGCACCGGGCCGACCAGGCTGGCGTCGACGAACGCGTCGCTGGACAGCATCAGGCCCGCGCGCACCGTGAGGTCGCCGGCGTCGGCACCCAGGGCGGCGCCGCGCAGCGCCTGGTCGCCGTGGTACGTCGCCGGCATGCCCGGCACCTGGCCGAGCGCGTAGCCGAACGCCCGGGCGTCGGCGTTCGTGTAGACGTGCTCCGAGCCGACGACGACGTCGCCGACGTGCACGCCCGCCTGGACGCCGCCCGCGCTGCCGGCGCTGATCAGCGCCGCCGGGGCCGTGCCGCCGCGGGCCGCCGCGACCAGCACCAGCGCCGCGGACGCCGCGGAGGCGGCGTTCACCAGGCCGATGCCGGACCGGACCAGCAGCACGTCGCGGCCGGCGACGGTCAGGACGTGGTGCTCCGCGCCGCCGACCGTGGCGGGCTCGCCGACGGCGTCGGCGCGCGCCAGGAACGGCGCCGCCTCGTCCGGCATGGCGACCGAGACGACGACGTCGACGCCCGCGAGGGCGCTCGCCGCCGTCACGCGGTCACCTGGCTCCACTCGGCGCGGTGCGCGAGGAACTCCCGCGCCGCGCCCTGCGCGCCCTCCAGGGTGTGGTTGGCGCCCCAGCCGCACTGCACCTCGTTGGCGGCGGGCACCTCGCCGGCGGTGGTGATGTCCTGCAGCGTGTCGGCGACCAGGGCCTGGACGTCGTCCTCGGCCCACTCGCCCTGCAGGATCAGGTAGAACCCGGTCTGGCAGCCCATGGGGGAGAAGTCGATCACCCGGTCGCTGTGGTTGCGCGAGTGCTCGGCGAACAGGTGCTCCAGCGAGTGCACGACCGGCATCTCCAGGTGCGCCTTGTTCGGCTGGGCGAACCGGATGTCGTACTTGCTGATCACGTCGCCCGCCGGGAGCACCTTCGTGTCGGCCAGCCGGATGTACGGCGCGGCGACCGTCCGGTGGTCGAGGTTGAACGACTCGACGTTCATGCGGGGCTGGTTCACGGGACTCCCTCGTGGTGCGGCGGTCGGACGGGAACATTGTGCAGCGGTCGCGGGGCGCGCGGTATTCCGGGCGCGGCGGGCGGACGGAGGTGTCGGACCGTCAGGCCGGGCGGACGGCGCGCCGGGGCCGCGGCCGGGTGCGCGGGGACCGGGACCGGTCGGTGAGCTCGAGCAGCCGCACGACCCGGCCGCGGTGCGGCGCCCAGGGCGCGAGCACGTCGAGCACCTCCTCCTGCTCGACCCGCCGCCCCGCGATCGCGGTGCCGACGAGGCGGGGCAGGTGCAGGTCGCCGACCGACACGGCGTCCGGGTCGCCGAGCGCGCGCCGGGTGGTCTCGGCGACGGTCCACACGCCGATCCCGGGCACCGTGGCGAGCCGCCGCCGGACCTCCGCGGCGGCGCCCGGGGCGTCCGGGGCGACGTCCAGCACCTCCTGCAGCCGCCTGGCCACCGCGGCGGCGCGCAGGATCGTCGAGGACCGCTGGTCGTCGACGCCGGCCCGCCGCCAGTCCCACACCGGCACCCGGCGCCAGCCGAGCGCGTCCGGCGGCACCCGCATCCCCGCGGGCGCCGGCCCGGGCGGGACCTCGCCGTGCCGCAGGAGCAGCCAGCGCCAGGCGTGGTGCGCGTCGACGGTCACGACGCGCTGCTCCAGCACCGCGGGCACCAGGGCGCCCAGCACGTCGCCGGTGCGGGGTATGCGCAGGCCGCGCAGCCGGTGGTGCGCGGCGGCGAGCGCGAGGTGGCCGACGGGGTCGAACGTGCGCGGGTCGTCGCGGGCGCCGAGCAGGTCCGGCAGCCCGGCGAGCGCCCGGGCAGCGCCGGGCCCCCAGGCGGCCGCGGCGACGCCACCCGGTCCGGGGCGCAGGTGCAGCGTGGCGGGACCGTCCGCGGTCCGCAGGGCGTGCCAGACGGTGCCGTCGCGCTCGATCCGGAGCGCGGGGTCGAGGCCGCCGCGGCGGACCAGCATCAGCGTGAGCCGGACGTCGAGCGGGCCGTCCGGGACGTACCCGCGGGTCTCGGGGCCGCCGGGGTGCTGCACCCCTCCAGCATGCCGGACGGCGCCGACACGGGCCTCGTGGGCCCGGTCGGCGCCGTCGCGGGTGCGCGGGGTCAGCGCTTCAGGAAGTCCAGCAGGACCTCGGTCACCTCGGCGGCGTGCGTCCAGAGCATCCCGTGCGGGGCGCCCTCGATCTCGACGTACTCGGCCTGCGGCAGCGCCGCGTGGAACGGGCGGCCGGTGGCGTCGATCGGCAGGATCCGGTCCGCGGTGCCGTGCACGATCAGCGCCGGCACGTCGATCTTCGGGAGGTCGCCGCGGAAGTCGGTCAGCCACGCGGGCACGACGGCGCTGGACGCGAACCAGGACGACCCGGCGGCGACGTCCCAGGAGTGCCGGAGCGCCTCCTCCGACAGCCGCGACCCCAGGTTCTCGTCGGTGTTGTAGAAGTCGGCGTAGAAGCTGGTGAAGTACGCGTACCGGTCGGCGGTCACCGCCTCGACGATGCCGTCGAACACCTCGCCCGGGACGCCCGTCGGGTTGTCGTCGGTCCGGAGCAGGAACGGCTCGAGCGACGCCAGGAACACGGCCTTCGCGACCCGCTCCGAGCCGTACGTGCCCAGGTACCGGCCGACCTCGCCGGTGCCCATCGAGAACCCGACGAGGACCGCGTCGCGCAGGTCCAGGGTGTCGAGCACCGTCTTCAGGTCGGCGGCGAACGTGTCGTAGTCGTAGCCCGTGGTGGGCTGGCTCGACTGCCCGAACCCGCGGCGGTCGTACGTGATGACGCGGTAGCCGGCGTCCAGCAGGGCGGCCGACTGCTTCTCCCAGGAGTGCCCGTCGAGCGGGTAGCCGTGGATCAGGACGACGGGCTGCCCCGTCCCGTGGTCCTCGTAGTAGAGGTCGATCGACGTGGTGTTCTCGGTACCCACGGTGATGTACGGCATGGTCAGCCCTCTCCCTGACGTCGGAGAACGGTCGTTCTCCGCGATGTCGCCTACACTAGAGAACGAGCGTTTTCCGCGCAACCCCCAGGAGGCGGCCATGGGCCAGGTGCAGGAGGCGGGCCGTCCGGCCCCGTCCGCCGACGAGCTGCGCGAGCGGGTGCTGGCCGCGGCCGACGGGCTCTACTACTCCCGGGGCATCCAGGCCGTCGGCATGGACGAGCTGCGCGCCGAGGCCGGCGTCCCGATGAAGCGGCTCTACGCCCTGTTCGGCGGGAAGGACGCGATCGTCGCCGAGGTGCTGCGCCGCCGCAGCGCGCAGTGGGAGCGCGGCGTGCGGGCCGCCGTGGACGCGGCGCCGAGCCCGCGCGAGCGGCTGCTGGCCGTCTACGACCACCTGGCCGGGTGGTTCGGCGAGACCGACTTCCACGGCTGCATCTTCATCAACTCGTTCGGCGAGCTCGGCGGGTGCTCGCCCGAGGTCGCCGAGATCGTCCGCGCGCACAAGGCGCGGTTCCAGGAGTACGTCGCGGGCCTCGTCGCCGACGTCGGCGGCCCTCCCGCGCTCGCGGCGCAGCTCGCGATCCTCGCGGAGGGCGCCCAGACCACCGCGGCGATCGCCGGAACAGCCGAGGCGGCGGTCCAGGCGCGCTCGGCTGCGGCGACGCTGATCGACGCGGCGGGGCTGCGGGGCTGACTCCGGGCGTCAGGCCGCGCGGTCGCCCTGCACCCGCGCGAGGAACTCCGTGACCGTGCTCAGGTACTCCGCCCGCGGCCCGTCGGCCGACAGGGCGAGGTCGTGGATGCCGCCCGGGATCGTCACGAGCGTGACGTCGTCGCCGAGCCGGGGCGCGCGCGCCCAGATCTGCTGCACGTCGAGCACGGTGTCCTGGGCGTCGAGCAGCGGGTTCGACCGGGAGTTCGGCCCGGACTCCGCCGCGGTGGCGACCAGGACGGGGGCGTCGATCCGCAGCCCGCGGCCCAGCCGTGCCTGGCCCCGGCGCACCGCGCGCAGCCAGCCCGCCCGCACCGGGAACCCCTCGGCGGGCTTGAGCGACCGGTCGTACTCCCAGCGGCCGCCGTGGTCGGCGTGCAGGTGCCACGAGTACGCGGACGGCCCGTCGGCCAGCACCCGCATCCGGTCCACCGGCCCCAGGCTGTCCAGCACCCAGGTCGACACCACGCGGTGGAACCACCGGGAGTTCAGGTCGAACCACGGGCTGTTCAGCACCAGCGCGTCCACCGCGGCGCGGCCGCCCGGACTGTCCGCCCACAGCGCCGCCGTCAGCCCGCCCGTCGAGTGGCCGTGCACGGTCAGCCGGTCGTGGCCCAGCTCGTCGCGCAGCAGCCGCGCGGCCAGGCCCAGGTCGGCGCGGTACTCGGCCAGGTCGTCGACGTAGTGCGGCACCTGGCCCTCGCGCCACGACCGGCCGCACCGGCGCAGGTCGAGGGCGTAGAACGTGTGGCCCGCCGCGGCGAACGCGTCCGCCAGGTGGGTCTGGAAGAAGTAGTCGTTGAACCCGTGCACGTGCAGCACGGCGCTGCCGGCGGGGGCCGACCCGGGCTCCGGGGTCCGGCGGACGACCGTCGCCACCAGGTCGGGGTCCGTCCCCGACAGCGCGAGGGTGCGCTGCTCCCAGCCGGGGCCGAGCGGGTCGGGGCGCCAGCCGGTCACTCCCGGCCCCCGTCGGTCGACGCGCGCGCCCCGGGCCGGGCCGCGGCCAGGTGCAGCGGCAGGAGCGCGGCCAGGCCGATCGCGATGACGAGCACGGTGCCCAGGATGCCCCACCGCTGCGAGCCCGCGACGGCCACCGCGGTCGAGAACGCGAACGGCGCGAGGAAGCTCGCCGCGCGGCCGGTGGTCGCGTACAGGCCGAAGATCTGGCTCTCCCGCCCCGGCGGCGCGATCCGGGTCAGCAGGGAGCGGCTCGCCGACTGCGCCGGCCCGACGAACACGCACAGCAGCAGCCCGCACACCCAGAACGCGGAGGTGCCGGCGCCCGCGAGCGCGAACGTGGCGACGCCCGCCACCACGAGCCCGGCCAGCGAGACGACGATGAGCACCCGGGGCCCGACGCGGTCGTCCAGGGCGCCGGCCGCGAGCGTCGAGACGCCGGCGACCACGTTGGCGGCGATCGCGAACACCACGACCTCGCTCGCCGAGAACCCGAACGTGCCGGACGCGATGACCGCGCCGAAGGTGAACACGCCCGCGAGCCCGTCGCGGTACACGGCGCTCGCGAGCAGGAACCACACGGTGCTGCGGGACGTCCGCCACAGGTCGCGCACGTCGGCGACGATCCGGCGGTACGCCTCGAGGACGCCGGGCCGGCGACGCGCCGCGGCGGCCTCCGCGGGGTCGTCCGGCACCGCCACGAGCACCGGGATCGCGAACACGCCGAACCACAGCGCGGACACCAGCACCGCGACGCGGATGTTCACGCCGTCCTCGCCCGTCACCCCGAACCAGCCGACCTCCGGGTTGATGAACCCGACGAACAGCACCAGCAGCAGCACGATGCCGCCCAGGTAGCCCGCGCCCCAGCCGAGCCCGCTGACCCGGCCGAGCGTCGCCGGCGTCGCGACCCGGGGGAGCAGCGCGTTGTAGTGCACGCTCGCCAGCTCGAACGTGAGGTTCGCGGTCGCGAGCAGCGCGATGCCCAGCAGCAGGTTCGCGGTGAGCGAGTCCGGGTCGGGCCGGACCAGCGCCATCGCGGCGCACAGCGCCACCGTCACCGCGGTCTGCACCGCGAGGTTCCGCCGCCGGCGCCCCGAGCCGTCCGCGCGGGTGCCGGTCAGCGGGGCGAGCAGCGCGATGAGCACCCCGGCGGCGGTCAGCCCCCAGCCGAGCCAGGTCGAGTGCCGGGCCAGCGCGGCGTCCAGCGCGGCGCCGCCCTCCGCGACGACGGCCGGGTCGACGAACGCGTCGCTGGTCAGCCAGCGCGTGAACACGAACGTCGTGATGACGGCGTTGAACGCGGCCGAGCCCCAGTCCCAGAGGGACCAGGCGACGATGCGGCCGCGCGCGCCGGGCGCGGGGGCGGGTGTCGCGGGGCCGGCGGGCGTCGGGGGCCCGGCCGGCGTCGGCGGCAGCGGGGCGGGATCGGCGTGCACCCGCCAGGCATACCGTCATCGGGCGTCCCGCGCGTGTCGAACGCCTGAACACGCGGCGACGCGGGCCGGGGCGTCACCCGTCCGGAGCGGTTGCCGGGCGCGCGGGGCCTGCCTACGGTCCGGCCATGACCGCGACCGTCCGCATCGGCATCTCCGGGTGGCGGTACGCGCCGTGGCGCGGGGTGTTCTACCCCCAGGGCCTGCCGCAGCGCCGCGAGCTCGAGCACGCCAGCCGCCACCTCGGCACCATCGAGATCAACGGCTCCTTCTACGCGCTGCAGCGCCCCGAGTCGTACCAGGCGTGGCGCGCCGAGGTCCCGGAGGGCTTCGTGTTCTCCGTCAAAGGCGGCCGGTTCGTCACGCACATGAAGAAGCTCGCCGACGTCGAGGTGCCGCTGGCCAACTTCTTCGCCTCCGGGGTGCTCGCGCTGGGCCCGGCGCTCGGGCCGGTGCTGTGGCAGCTCCCGCCGACGCTCGGCTACGACCCGGACCGGCTGGCGCGGTTCTTCGACCTGCTGCCGCGGACGACGGCCGCCGCGGCCGAGCTGGCCGGGCGGCACGACGAGCGGCTCGACGACCGGGCGTTCGCCACCACCGACGCCGACCGGCCGCTGCGGCACGTGCTGGAGGTGCGGCACGCGTCCTACGAGACGCCCGAGTTCCCGGCGCTGCTGCGCGAGCACGGGATCGGGCTGGTGGTGGCCGACACCGCCGGGCGCTGGCCGTACCTGGAGGACGTCACGTCCGACCTCGTCTACGTGCGGCTGCACGGCGACTCCGAGCTCTACGTCTCGGGCTACGACGACCCGGCGCTCGACCGGTGGGCCGCGCGGGTGCGGGCGTGGGCGGCGGGCGGGGAGCCGGCCGACGCGCGCCGGCTGGGTCCGCCGGCCCCCGCGGCGCCGGAGGGGCGGGACGTGTTCGTGTACTTCGACAACGACGCGAAGGTGCGGGCCCCGGTCGACGCGATGGCCCTGGCCGCGCGCCTGGGCGTGGGGCCGCTGGCAGCGCGGGCCTGACCGCGTCCGACCCGAGGTCGCCCGGCCCGCGGGTCGGCCCTGTCGGGCACCCGACAGTCTGTCTCTTCTACCCATCTGACGCTGCCGACGAAGGACGTGGAG